>JALSUP010000217.1 GCA_027071315.1 Sulfurovum sp. | reverse complement strand
TAGTTACAAACTCTCGATATGTCTGTGGATAATCCTTACCTGCTATTAATATTTCGTTTTCGTATGCACTTTTCGATGATTTCATACGTAATTATAGCATAGGAGGAGCTAAGTAGCTACCCTATTTAATAATATTTTAAGTGATATACAATACATAATAAGATATTATCCTCCTTCAAAACAAACAAGGAGAAGAACGAATGAAAAAAATTTCAAGTATATTGAAAGGTTTAGTGTTATTGATGGCACTTTCGAGTTATGTGAGTGCGGAGTACCATACCTGGTGTTGGAGTGATGAGTCCTGTATTAATTGGGATGAGGAAGTGACCTTGCTGAACAGCAATGCCTACTTTGATGAAGAAGAGAATGCATGGAAGCTCAACATCAAAGGGTGGATCTATGAGAATGATGTGTATGTGAGAGAAGTGAAGTATCTTTCATTTATTACACTGCTTCAGCTTGTGGTGGGTCCTATTGGAGAGGAGCCTCCGTTTTTGAGAGAGCGTGTTTACCCTTTTCTTGTGGACAATGAGAGCAGAGAGAGAATTACAGTACTTCTTAACGGTAAAAAGTACAAAATGAACCCTTCTAACGGGAATGGGCTTTTTGACGGTGTCATTACATTGAGTGACAGCGAAGTGCAGTCTATGAAAGACAGTAACGGTAACATTAACTATAAACTGGCAGTGCCCTACTTTGAGAACCGTGCTTTCAGAGGTAAAGTGAAAGTGGTTGAGCCTGAAGGTACCATGGTCATTTCCGATATTGATGACACCATTAAAATTTCAGAAGTCTACCTGGGTAATACAGAGTTGATCAGAAATACTTTCCTGAAAGAAGTTGAAATTGCAGACGGTATGCAAACACTTTTCCAGGAGTTTGAAGCGAACAATGACAACGTCACATTTCACTATGTTTCAGGAAGCCCACTTCAGCTTTATGATTTCATTCATACCCTGCTTGACGATAACGGATTTAAAGAGGGAAGCATTCATTTGAAAGGTTTGAGACTGAACCCTTTAAGTTCTGAGCTTTATGACTTCATTGACCCGGACTCTACCTATGTACATAAAATGGCAACGATCGGAAACATGATGGAAAAGAACCCGAACAAGCAGTTCATTCTTGTCGGAGACACAGGTGAGAAAGACCCGGAAGTGTACGGGAAACTGCTTGAACTCTACCCTGCGCAGATCAAGTCGATCTACCTGAGAAATGTCACAGGAGAAAC
>JALSUP010000216.1 GCA_027071315.1 Sulfurovum sp. | reverse complement strand
ACCGTGCGCCTTGATTCATTATAATAAAACTTTCGCAAAGCACACTGATTGCTTTAATTGTTATTTATTGATGAACATTTTTTTTTAGATCTCATTTTTTATATAGTTTAATATATAAATAAAACCTTCGTATATTTCGCGCTGACACTATTTTTATCCTTAATTCGTACCAAACCATTAAAAGTGAATAAAAATGGCTTATAGGCTAAATATGAGTGCTTTAGCAAGTGATTTTATAGTGTCAGAGTACTAGCATCGCAGATATAAGCTTCTTGTAGTCGTAGCGAAAAGAGTAGATCACTATTAATTTGTCTACGGTTGTTTCCATTGATGGATAGTTGATCTTTCAAGTCCTAAAGATGAAATCTTTACCTATAAGCCGCTCTTGCTCTTTTAAATTCCTTAAAAGTGTGACTTAACAGGTATAAAAAGTGTGACTTAGCAGCCGTTGATTTTGATGTCTCTCGCGCGCGTACGCGTGTTGTTTCTCTTAAAAGAGTTGTAGAGAGTTGTATGGGAAAACTTTAAGGTGCTGTATTGCCCTACTGTACGAGGTTTGAGAGAGGTCGTAATTTCTTAACTATGACTTTTTGTCAGTTAACTATGACTTTTTGTCAGTATTTTTTGATTTAACTATGACTTTTTGTCAGTTAACTATGACTTTAGTTAATAAAGGTCATATATGATAAACTATGACTAGTTTCAATATAAGGCATATTATGAGTAAATCAATGACCGTTACACAGAAGTTTAACTTAGTCAACGCTAAGTATAAGCTCAACACTAGTGAGATCAAATTTATTATGGCAGCTATCGCGCAGCTTGATAGTAAAGATCAAACCGTATTGCGTGATTATGAGATTAGTGTGAGTTGTTTAGAGGAGAAACTACAGGCAGAGCAGAATGAGACACGTCTTAAGCAGTTCTCTAAGAAATTGATGAGTAAGCCGCTTGAAGTGCCAACAGATACAGGATGGTTAATAGTGAATTGGTTTAGTGACATTGAATATATACGCGGTGAAGCTAAGTTCAGAGTGCGTTTTAGTGAGAAGTTAAAGCCTTATTTGCTGGAGTTAAAAGAGCGTTTTGTTTCCTACAACTTGAAATACATCATACCTATCACTAGTACTTATTCAGTGCGTATCTATCAGCTTCTAAAGGAGTATGAGAAGCTTGGCAAGCGTTACTTTGATGTTAAAGAGCTGCAGGAGTTATTACAAGTGCCAAAGAG
>JALSUP010000215.1 GCA_027071315.1 Sulfurovum sp. | reverse complement strand
TTGTGTGACTGTCAGATCATCTGCAGCGATCATTTTGGAAGGAAAATTTAAAATAAGCTCTCTACTCTTTCCTAAAAGATTTTGCATGCCTACTTTGCAGATACGTTCTTCAATCTCATTATGACTGTAATTTCCCCAGCAAGGCAAGGCACTGTTAGTGATTGACTGGAAATATTGAAGTATTCTGACTTGTCTGGAGAGTTTTGGTTTGGTGATACCTCTTTCCCACTTACTTATGGTACTTGTATCAAGACCTTCAAAGTTTTCCACATCATACATATAGAGATTCTCTACTATCTGTTCCTGGGTAAAGAGACTGTGCTCTCTACATGATCTGAAATATTCGTTGAATTGCAAGTCTTAGGCCTTGAGTGTTTATTGTCTGTAGTATATCTAAGTTGTGATTAGAGTGTTCAACTAAGCATTTTGGAGAAAAAAATATTCTCAATATGCCCTTACGTTATTTTTATAAAACGTATAAACTACCTGTATGCATGAAGCATAAATTAAAATAAGACCTAAATATACTAAGGAATTAAAATGACACATTACGCAGAGCTGGGAGTGGTACTATTTATTATTTTTATGATATTGAAGCCACATACGACATGTACTTTTAAGAGAAAAAAATGAATTTAGAAAAAAAGAATCTTTTATTAGAAAAAATTGAAAATATCGGAACCATAGTATTACTGAGTGGTGTTGTTTTATCATTTATATTTTTAAGATAAATGTCAATGATTAAAATAGCATTTATTTTAGTATTTACATTTACGTCTATTTTTTCAGACAGTACGTTATCTGATAGCAAAATCCAGGGACGTTTAAACATTCTCAATGGCTATGCCACTGAGTGTGTCATGCACAAATTCTATACCAACACAGGATGGATACAGATAGAAGGTGAAGTAGGGCGCAACGGTATTGACGGGCTCTACTACAAAAAGAAAAATGGTGTCATTCGTGAAGTCTTAGTGGCTGAGAGTAAATGGAACAAAGCGAGACTTGGTAGAAGTGGAAAAAACAAGTTGATCAAGCAGATGTCGCAAGTCTGGGTATTGCGTACTTTGGACAGACTTCAAAAGTATAAACCACGAAATGAATATACTAATGAGCCACTTGCAAATTAACCCACCACAAGTAACCAGTTCCATCCTGTAGTAAAATTTCGTGTTTAAAAAAATACTTCAAGTTGTTATTTTATCATTTTACTCCATATTTTGAACTTTTAGCCT
>JALSUP010000214.1 GCA_027071315.1 Sulfurovum sp. | reverse complement strand
GTGCATCAAATCTGTCAAAGTCAATCTTTTGATGTGAAATATTTTCATAGGCTGAAATGAGTGCCAGAACTTCTGCATGCGAAGTACCGGCTTTTTGATGTGCTTCCACAGAAACAAGTCTGCCTCTATGGGTCACAGTCGCGCCTACAGCAGGGTTTGGATAAGTGAGTCCCTGGTATTCCCAGGCTTTGGAGAGAGCGAGCTGCATGTATATTTCATCTATATTCATGTCAACTCCTTTTATTACCTTGTCAATGGAACGTTCGTTAAATCAGAACGCGACAAGTGATGCACGTCCCCGCAGGGGTGGCTTCGCCATTTGCATCACGCCAGAGTGTTATGATTTAACGAACCATTAGTTCCAGTCGAAATACGTTTTACAGGTATTCAGTTCTCCGTATGAGAAACTTTCATCACCCTGCTTTGTTTCTACGACAATGCCCTTATCATCGGCAGACTTCAGTAAGCCCTTGAGCTTGTCACCTTTACCCAGTTTGACTTTTACTTTTTCACCGATGGCATTTTTAAAATGCACAGGCTTTGTCAGTTTACGTTCTATTCCGGGGGAAGAGACTTCCAGACGGTATTGACCGTTCATAGGTGGGTGAACATCCAGAAAAGGAGAGAGTTCATGTGAAATAGTGGCACAGAGGTCAAGGTTTACACCGCCGACCTTAGTCACCAAAACACGGTAAATGGTTTCATCAAACTCTGTGACCACTTCAGTATCGTAAAGTGCAGCACCATTGGCTTCAATGATCTTTGCAATTTGTGTATCAAGATTCATCTGATTCCTTTCCCTCTTTTTCTGTACTGATCTGCTTGAAAAGTTCTTCTATGCGAGAAACCTTTTCAAGCTGTTCGTCAAACTCAAATGTAAAACGCGGGGCTTTGAACCACCCCTCACTCTGTTTACAGTGATTTTGAATATATCCTGCCACGGTTCTGAGCTGTCTTAAGGCTTCACCCTGCTCTTTGTCAGAAAGAAAAGACTTATCCAGATAGACTTTCGCATCGGAACGCCCTTTGGAACAGACCACATCCGTGACAGCAAGACCGTTGATACGCTCATCATCAAGACTCGAAAGTGCTTCGGGAATGATCTCTCTTAAGACAGATTCAACCCTGTGACGTTTGATCTCTTCGTGCGTCATTATAGTGTTACCTGTTCCTCAACATCTTTAAATGTTTCGATCACATCACCCGCTTTAATGTCATTGAAGTTTTCAAGCATGATACCACACTCGTA
>JALSUP010000213.1 GCA_027071315.1 Sulfurovum sp. | reverse complement strand
CTATGGGTATTATTGAAAGCGGTCCGTCAAACTGTGTGCAGGGCTCACTCACTCCGGACCCGTCTACCTGTAAAGCGGACAACCATACCATTATGAACGGTACCTGTGCTACGGTGGCAAATTTTCGTATAAGTCCGCCTCCTGTTACCCAGGTACCTGTGATCATGTATTTGCTTAATTAAAATGTGCTTATCGCTATGACTCACTCTGTATCATGTACCCTGTGCCGCTGACATTTTTGATGAGGTCTCCGTCGGTGGCTGTGCGGATCCTGAACATAAGTGAACGCAGGGTTCTGTCATTGACCTCTTTGTCCCAGACATGCATGGCTATCTGTGTGTTTGAGACCGAGATGTCGACCTGTCGGCAGAGCAGTTCGATGAGCTTGATAGCGGTCGGTCCAAGCTCTACCTCTTTTTCCTTTTTCATCAGCCTGTTCTGCCTTGTCAGGTAGACGTAACCGTTTTTCAGCATGATCTTTTCAGGACGATCTACCTCTACTTTCTTTGGCTCCTCTTTTTTCATCGTAACCAGTTTGAGTGTGGCGATGATCTGGGCTTTGTTGTAGGGTTTGGTCAGGTAGCCGACGGCTCCCGACTCTGCGGCATAGTCGATCATCTCTTCATCCACATAGGCGGTCAGAAAGATGATCTTGCTCTGTTGGTTGTGTCTGCTAATCTCCACGGCCGCTTCACAACCGCTGATGTTGTCTGCAAGCATGACATCCATGAAAATAACGTCGGGCTCTTTGGCAATGCAGATTTCTGTTGCCTCTTTTCCCGTGTCGATTATGTCGATCACCTCTGCACCGCTCTCTTCGAGTATCTCTTTGAGAAATTCGGCAGCGATGAGTTCGTCTTCCACAATGATGATCTTTAATTTATTCATTTTTCAAACCTGATGTCATAGTGTAATCCTTTTTCCGATGAGACCTCCACCGAACCTTTTAGCTGTCTTGCGGTCAGGTAGATGAGTTTAATGCCCAGTGAGTCACTCTGTTTGAGTCTCTCCGGAGCGGGGTGTCCCTTGCCGTCGTCTTCGTAAGTGAAGAGGTAATGCTCTTCCTCCTGTGTCAGTCCGATGCGGATGGTACCGTCATGGTTATCAAAGGCATATTTGATACTGTTGGTCAGCAGTTCATTGACCATGATACCCAGTTGTACCATGACATTGAGAGAGACATGGCGGGTATCACTGCTGATCTCCACCGTGATGGCCTTGTCATTGGCGTACATTGCCAGCAGAAGGTC
>JALSUP010000212.1 GCA_027071315.1 Sulfurovum sp. | reverse complement strand
GCTGACTTTAGAGTACAGTTGGAACTGAAAAATGAGGATGGGGATGTCGTTTATACTGATGAAATAGTATTGTTTGATTTACACGATCAAGTGATTATATTCGATGATAAAGGTAATATTTATAAAGATTTTTTAAAGAAACTACCATCCAACCGAATCTATGGTATGCTTTTTGATTCTGACATTGATTGTGATGCTGTACCGGAGAGTCAAAGTGAATACTTTTCAGGATATGTGACTTTATCAAGTAATTTAAGTGTTGATAACAATTGTACTCTTTCTTATGATGGCACGGAATTATTTTCTCTAAACTTTACAGCTTCTGTACCAAAACCTGATTGGATAGATAATCTTGTTGTTTATGCCGCAGATAGAAAATTGAACCTTTGGGAGGAGACGGAATTTTACATTAAGATGTTTGACAATTCTGATGATTCTGTTCCTGAAAACCTGCCTGAGGATGCCGAAATTATTCGTTGGACCTATTCTGGTGGTTATGTCGATGAGGCAAATATATCAAATTTTTCAACAAAAATTACATTGGATCCTGAACTGGTCTGTGAAAGAAAGCACTCTCTGATGATACGCTATGAAAATAAAGTCTATCATCGAACGGTACAATCATCTATATTTGACCAAACTGATGTATATCATATTTTAAAAAGAGACAAGTCCGGAACAATAGAAACTATTAATCGCAGATCAATCATGAACTATGATGACCTGATTCAGTCAAAACTTCATTTTGCTTTGTTTAATTTTGAAAAGGCAAAATCACCCAGGTATATTAAAGATAAAATGAAACTATATGGTAAACTTGATCTGAATAAAAAAGTTCAGTTAACAGATTTACCAAAGTTTGGGGAGACGCTTATCCTGTCAGAACATTTATACAATGATGCAGGAGATATTTTATTCAAAATTATAAGGCAAGGAATCATCAAAAAGTATCAACCAAATACAAAAAGTATTGAAATGATGAAGATGCCAGAGTATATAAGTGAGTGTGAGTTTATTGCCGTAGATGATACTTATGCCGTACATTCATTAGAAGCAAAAGAGTTAACGATATCTGACAATGTGCTCACGTTTAATAAAGATTATCTTTCTGTGTGTATAGTGTATAAAAACAATTACCTTGGATCCTTTGTGCAGCATGAGATGATTGATTTTCATGTCATGCCAAAAAATACAGACTTGATCAAGGTACTTTATGCCTCTTATATTCCTCTCTTAATTGTAGATAAAGAGGCTCTACTTGAATGGATTCAAGAAAATTCAATACTTTTCTTTAATGGTTTCTTTTCAGATTATTATGAAACGCCAAAACAGCAAAAGATTGTGTTTAATTTTGATGAGGTTGCTACATCAATAGAGCATCTTTTACATGATGTTATTTTTTCAAAAGAGGATGCCCTTGAAATATTGCAGGAAACTATATTGCATGGCTGGACAGATAAATTGATGAAAATGCCAATACTGCTCGTATATTTGTTGGCTTTATCGAATAGTACAAAATTTACAGATTATTTTTTGGATAAGGTACCAGAAGTTAATGAACCAGAAGATCGTGATGAACAGTTTATAGAAAGTATTGTTTCTGGATTATTGAATCATCATGGTTTAAACAGCATAGAAAAACATAATTTAAAGATAGCAATGCATTATAAAAATAAAATATTCTTTTTGCATGAAGCACTGAAAAGATTGGAAGGATAATCATGAGTAAATATTTGGATGCCATTGCACTACATCAGCAAATTAAAAAAAGAATGTCAGAGGCAATTGAGAGTGAATTATTTGTAAAAGATAAAGAACTCTCACATGAAATATTCAGACAATTAGTGGAGGAGGATGACCTTGTATCGGAGATATTGGTTGAGGGTTCTTTTAGTGCAGTAAAACATCATCAGAGATTACGGGATATAGACTTTTTATCAGAAAGACTTATAAAGCTATTGGATAGTAATAAAGAGTTTGATCCTGACTTCCATCCTTTTGAACATCAATTTGCAACACTTGATGCAACCAAAGAGATGAATGAAGATAATAAGCCGGCACTTGTTGTAACAGCACCTACTGGTGCAGGTAAAACAGAAGCATTTATTTTACCAATGTTGGAAGATCTTTTGAAAAAGCCACGTAGATCATCTCAAAAAGGTGTTCGAGCAATTATTTTATACCCGATGAATGCCCTTGTTGCTGATCAAAATAAAAGATTATTCAATTATTTAAAAGGACAAAAAAAGATTCAGATGTTTTTCTATAATAGTGAAACACCTGAGAGCAAGAGAAATGGATGCGACGAATCTTTTGATGATAAGTGTTTTATTTGTAGCCGTGAAGAAGCAAGGAAGTTCCCACCAGATATTATGATTACGAACTATTCTATGTTAGAGTATATTCTATCCCGTCCAAATGATTATCCTCTTATTGGCGATGCGCTCAGAACAATAGTCGTTGACGAAGCACATTTGTATTCTGGAACTTTAGCTGCTGAAGTATCATTATTGTTGGATAGAGTACTGTTTAAAGCAGGTAAAAAAAGTAGTGAAATACTCCATATTGCGACTTCTGCAACCATTTCTGAAAATACAGAAGAACAAAGATCATTCTTCGCTTCATTTTTTAATAAGTCTGAAGAGAGTATCTCTTTGATAAAAGGTGAAAAAGATCCAGGTAATGCAGAGGTTAAAACAGACCTTGTAGATGATATCCTGACCTTTGAAAAATTTGATCTGTTGATCAATAAGTCTTCAGTGGAACTCTATAATCAATTTGAGTATTCATCTTTATATCGTGACTTAAGAAGTAAATTATTGGAAAACTATACATTGAGTTTATATGACCTTTGTAAATTAGTAGATGAATCACTTGATGTAGGTACCATGCTCAATATATTAACAATAGGGGCAAAAGCAAGAAAAAATGAATTTGAACAACCTTTGCTACCACATAAGTTACATCTCCAGGCACGTGCTTCACAAGGGTTTTCTGTATGTATTAATCCAGAGTGCTCAGGTAGTTACAGTAAAAAGCTTGGGAAATTACACCATGGCACATTTTATGGATGTTCGACTTGCCATAGTACTACATTAAATGTGGTTAGTTGTACTAGATGTAAAGAAGTACTTTATGCAGGACAGATCTCACAAGAGGATAAGTTACTGTTCTCTAAAATTGATAGTCGCTTCCCCGAGCGAACAAAGTATTTTTCTTTTAAAGAATCTAATGAGCCTTTTTCTATGAAGTCAGATGGTATGAAATGCAGTGCTACTAATGCAGTCAATACGATGTACCTTCATACAGAATGCCCATCTTGTAGTAATGACGTTTTTAAGCCTTTAACATTATCTGATCAGTTTATGCTGCCACTTATTACTGAGACGATGTTAGTAGGGATGCCAGAGATAGATTCTGGTATTAGTGATTTATTACCTGCAAAAGGGAGAAGACTTATTGCATTCTCTGATAGTAGAAATGCTGCTGCACGACTGGGCCCACTCTTGACAAATCAACATGAAACACAAATGTACAGATATATGATATGTCAGACATATTTTTCAAATCGATCTTCAAGTGGTGCATCCATGGATGAGTTGATGACCAATATTTCATTTACAAAAACACAGATTGAAAATGCACCAAATGAAGCGATGAAGCAAATGATGCAACAATCTTTAGATGCATTGCAAAACCAGTTAATGACATTGAAGTCTGGTAAACCAATACAGCAATTGATACTAGAGATGCAGGATAATCCTCTAGTGAGTCAGGTATTCAATCGTGAGGTTATGAGTAAACAAACATTAGAAGATCAGCAAAAATGGTTTGAATTAAATACTAAGGCGAACAAAGAGGATATCTATTATCGTATTGGCAAAGAGATGGTCGTACCAAATATTAAAGCAACCAATATTGAGAGTGTGGGGCTATTGGCTCTTGCATATCCGGGTATAGAAAATATTAAGATTGATCCTTCTGTTAATATAGAATTCCCAGCAATCGTAACTCTAATCGAAAAAGAACAAGAATCGTTAAAACTAGCATTCTTATACGTATTTAGAAAGCAAAGAGCCATTAGTGTAGGTAGCGATGAAGAGAACTATAAAGTGGATCTTGATGGTCTGGGTACATATATATCTTTTGGATCAAAAGGCAAACGTCTCAATGATATTAAAATAGGGAGTAAAAGTTATCTTTATAGATTCGTAGTCAATGTTTTAGCTTCATTCGATGTAGAGGCAGATGAAGATAGGGTACATAAGTTCATCAAGATGATGTTTGATACATTTATAAATGCTGCAAATACAGGAAAATACCTATGGTTAGAGACAAAAGAGATGGAGACGTATGAAGAGTCTCTTGTTACAAGTTTTAGAATTAATTTTAAGTTCCTTTCACTTATAGCACCTTCAGAGATGTATCTGAACAAGTTGACCGGACACCTTTGGGGATTTAATGTCAATGGTGTGGTTCTCGAAGAATACGGTGATGGTGATCTTAAATTAGTAGATAAAGCATTTTTAGATACAGAGAGTAGGGTATCTAGAATGAGAAATATGTATCAAAAGAAGAGTGAACTGATGGAGTTTGGTTTATGGGCAGAAGAACATTCAGCCCAGCTCAGCAGTACAGAAAATAGAAGATTGCAAAGTCTTTTTGCCGATGGTAAAAGAAATATTTTATCTGCAACGACAACATTAGAAGTAGGTATTGATATTGGTGGATTAAGTGGGGTACTTATGGCAAATATTCCTCCAAATAAGGCAAACTATATACAACGTTCGGGTAGAGCTGGACGCCGGAATGACGGTTCTTCTATTGTATTGACCTATGCCAAAGCAAGGCATTTTGATCAGAATAGTTATGAAAACTTTAACTTCTATCTAAAAAAACCCTTACGTAAATTAACAATTAGTTTGGAAAAAGAAAAAATTGCGAGCAGACATTTTAATTCGTTGCTCTTATCTCTTTTTTATACGTCTGCATTTGAAGATAACAATCAAAAACTGTTTAATTCATTTAAAAAAATGGGCCATTTTCTTGGTTTAGATGCTGTACCTCAGTATGCAACAAATGTTACAAATAAAGAATTTACTATTGAAAAAGATACACAGTCTATTTTTAAGAGATTATTAGAACATCTTACGGAGTTAGATATAGGAGAGATAAAAAGTCAGCTTGATGTTGTCTTTGAAAGAACACCTATTAATGACTATGTTGGATACAAGGATCTATTCATTAAACGAATTAGAGAAGTGTCGAAGGTATATGAAGGTGAAATACAGAGTTATATTGACGATTGGAATACCGCTTCGGTAACTACACAGCGTAATGCAATTCGGTATAACTTAAAACAGAAGTTAAACGAGAGTCTCATTGAAGTGTTTGCTAATGAACAGATATTACCTAAATATGGTTTCCCAATTGATGTAAAAAGTTTACAAGTTATTAGTGGTTATACCAATAAAGATGCCAAGCCGTTTTCTTTTGAACGTTCAGGGATATTGGCACTGTCGGAGTATGCACCTGGGTCTAAAATACTTGCGGGTGGTCGGACGGTTGTGTCTCGGGGAATCTCAAAACACTTTTCCGGAAGTAACCTTGATGAAGCATTTGGAGAGAGGGGTATGTACTACTTCTGTCAAAATGGTCACTTTTTCAAGTCAACACAACAGCATGTAGATGAGTGTGCAGTCGAAAGTTGTGGAGCAAGGGTAGGTAACCCCAATCAATATCTCATACCTGAACATGGTTTTATAACTGCTGCATCTGAGGAGATCACTTTTAAGCTCAAACGACCTGAACGAGTTGGGTTTGTTGAGGTCTATACCGATATTGATGCCTTAGAGAAAGATACGAAAACCAAAAGTATTGAGTTTGATGATTTTGTGATTTTATATAAAGAGAATGCAACCGTGTATGGTATCAATAAAGGGCAGAAACAGCTAGGTTTTGCCATTTGTTCAAAGTGTGGATATTCCGAATCTGAAAATGTCAATAAGAAAAACGGACTTATAGGGTTGTCCACATCGTTTAAGCAACATGCTTCTATTTATAATGAGTATACCAATAGTAGTTGTTTGGATGGAGATGGCTATAGTGTATGGCGCAACCAGCATTTAGCCGTAACTATGAAAACAGACTCCATACTTATAATCCCCAAGAAAAAAATATATGATGAAAATATGGCACAAGCTATCTTGAATGCTTTCCAACTTAGTGGTTGTGAAGAACTTGGCATTGATGAACGTGAAATTGGTACAATGTTGTTAAAAGATGATGGGGCATATCAATTGTATCTGTATGATAATTTATCTGGTGGAGTAGGGTATGTTTATGATCTTGCTTATAACCGTTGGAATCAATGGCTAGAAAAATCTAGAGAGAGATTGTACGTAAATGAGAAGCATAACGAAGAGTGTATAAATGGTTGTATTAAATGTATCGTGACGTTAAATACCAATAAGGTTTTGCCTCGGAAAGAGGCGTATGAATATCTTATGGGTGAGTCTAAAGTAGGAGAAGAAATAGAAGTTGAAGTTGAACAAGAAATTGAAAAGCCTATTATCTCAAGAGAAGAAAGAATGAGGAAATTTCAAGGTGAAAGGTAGTTTTATGATATTTTTCTCGAATATACTCTTCTCATATCGGTTTATTTGTTCTAATCTATGTTAACATTTTATAAAGGATAGGTATGTATACATACACTTTGAGATTTGAAAATAAACACTTGTTTGTAGAAGTAGAGGGCAATACTTGGTTGATTGATACCGGTGCACCGTCAAGTTTTGGAAATGTCGTGGTACTAAATTTTTTAGAAAATATATACCATACCGAAAGACTATATGGGTCTGAATGCAGAAACACTTAGCGCGTATTTAAATGTGGAATGTACTGGACTATTGGGTGCAGATGTTTTAAGTGAATTTGATTATATTTTTGATATCTCTAAAGGTATATTGACTGTCTCATCAGAAGAGATCGAGTCCGAAGGAGAGAGTTTACCTTTATCTGAATTTATGGGAATTCCCATCGTTACAGTACAAATTAAGGGTAGTCAATACAATATGTTCTTTGATACAGGTGCCCAAATATCTTATTTACAAGACAGCTCCATTACAGAGTTTCAGCAAATGGATGCATTGACAGATTTTTATCCTGGATTTGGAGAGTTTGAAACTAAAACATATGCTGTACCTATGACATTCGCTAATGTGCATACAACTTTACAATGTGGAACACTGCCAGAGTTGTTGGGTATGACTCTAGCTATGGGTGGTACACAGGGTATTTTAGGAAATGAAATATTGTTGGAACGAACAGTAAGATATTTTCCGAGAAGAAGCTTGTTATGTCTATAGACACAACATCTCATTCCTCTTGGGCGGAAGTTTATGATATGACCTATGAAAGATCTTTTAGAAAACTCTATCAACATCTTACCAATATAACTATTGAAACCGTGAATAAATTAGTAGCACCTAAAGCGAAGATCATAGATTTCGGTGCAGGGACAGGACGTCTTTCAATACCTCTATCAGAGTTAGGTTATGAAGTGACAGCAGTAGAGCCAAGTAAAGAGATGATCAACCAGTTAAGAAAAAAAGACCACGAATCTTCTGTAGAAACAGTTGTGTCCACGATGCAGGATTTTAAAGGCAATAAAGATCAAGATCTTGCATTATGTGTTTTTACCGTTATATTATATTTGGTGGACGAGAAATCATTAAAAAATGCACTAAATAGTGTTTATGACTCCTTAAAAAAGGATGCTGTCTTCTTGATCGATATTCCTTCTCGGCTATTATTTAATTCATATGCTTACGATGATGAGAAAATATCTCGCCATGTCAATATAAAAAATCTAAATGGGGATATCTACGAATATACAGAAAATTTAACCGTTTCAGATATTCACCATAAAGATACGGTGTATACAGATACTTTTCATATTAAATATTGGCCAAAAGAAGAAGTTTTTAATATTTTGTTGGAGATAGGGTTTATATTAGTAAGTGATCAATCTGAACAATTTGTAGGGACAGGATCACAGTATTACGTTTTTAAAAAATCTTAATAAATCTCTCTTAAGTTTTATTTAACAGTTTATATGACATAATTACTGTATGAAAACTAAAAAACACTACACAATGAAAGAGTTATCGGCGCTTGTCGATATGACTGCTCGTAACATTCGCTTCTACATACAGGAGGGTGTGGTAGACAAACCGCACGGTCAGAATAAAGGCGCCTACTACACCGAGAAACATTTGCAACAGTTGCTTACTGTCAAAAAATACAAAGAAGCAGGGGTCTCTCTGGAGCGTATTGGGCAGATCATTCATGAGGAAGCGATGCCGAAGGTTGATTATAAGATCAAGCCTGGAAATATTGAAGTAGTAAGCCGTATTCATCTGATGGATGGTTTGGAGCTTACTATCAATCCTGAAAGATCTGGACTTACCCAACAAGAGATCCGAAAACTCTCCAAAACCATTTTAGAAACCATAGAAACATTACAAAAGGAAAAGAACCATGACTGAATCACAAATAACCTTTACCTCCCATGACGGAAAAGACCTATTGTTAGAAGGTGTACACTATGATGTACAGATAGACGGACTTATGGCTAAAACAGCGATAGCACAGCATTATTCCAACCCGTACGATACCAATATAGAAGCAGTTTATACTTTTCCTTTGTCTGCAGAAGCTGTGTTACTGGGGATCGAGATCAAGATCAATGACAGAGTGCTTAAGGGTACCATTAAAGAGAAGAGTGAAGCCGAAGCAGAGTATGAAGAAGCCATTGATGATGGTAACCGTGCCATTATGGTTGAGAAGAGCAGTGACGGCATCTATACGGTAAACATTGCCAACCTATTGCCTGAAGACAGCATCTCCGTTACCATAGAATACACACAACTCATGGAGTGGAGACAAGATCAGGTGAAATGGTCACTACCGACTACCATTGCTCCGAAATACGGCAGCAGTACAAAGCTTAACCTCGATGATGTGACAGACCCTGCTATATCCCTCTTGGCAGAGAATCTATTCTCTTTTAACATGAGAGTAGCCGGAGTATTGGCAGACAGCGATATTAACGCACCTTCTCATCAGATCAGTGTTAAGCGAGAGGAAGAACAAACCCAGATCACTTTAGAGAATGAAAAAGACTTTATGGACAAAGATATTGTTTTTACGTTTAAAACACAAAGAGCAAGAGAAGAGAGATCATTTGCTTTGGTCGGTAAAGACTTTGACGGCTATGCAGCCATTGCTTCTTTTTATCCGTCATTTGGAAAAGATCTGCCAAAACAGCCTAAGTCAGTCACCTTTGTGATCGACTGTTCGGGGTCTATGAGCGGTGTTTCTATTGACAGGGCCAAGACAGCATTGCATAAAGCATTGAACCTTTTTACGGAAGAGGACAGCTTTAACATTGTCAAGTTTGGATCTCATCATGAGTCTCTGTTTGACAAAGAAGTACCGGCAAACAATCAAAACCTGAATATCGCAAAAAGGATGGTGCGTTCATTGGATGCCAATATGGGTGGTACCAATATGGAAGAAGCCCTTCGAAGTGCGTATGACGGGCATAAAGTGACAGAAGGAAAGGGAGCGTACCTTTTCCTCATTACCGATGGCCAGATCTATGATCATGACTCTGTCATAGCAAGTGCCAAAAAGAGTGAAATGGCTCACTTTGTCGTTGGGGTAGGGTATGCATCGGATGATCCGCTTTTAAGAAAAATCGCCAAAGAGACGAGAGGATCGTATGAGAATATTGATCCCAATGAAAAGATGGATGATTACATCCTCAACCTCTTTAAGAAGATCGATACACCAAAAGCTTTGAATGTAAAAGTAGATTGGCCTGTAAAAGCAAACATCGAACATACGCCAAATGTGGTGTTTGACGGAGACACGCTGTATGCCTATACAACATTCGGTGAAAAACCCACAGGAGAAGCAACCCTCTCGTATACGCTGGAGAATGGGAATCAATACAGAGCCTCAGTTGCACTTGGGGAGACGATGGAAGATGCTGAACCTTCTGTGGTAGCTAAACTTGTCATTGCCAAAGAGATAGATGATCTCAATGCCAAACGTCCACAAGAGAGGTATTACCATGAAGATCAGAGTAGTGAAGAGGCTAAGGCTATTGTAGCTCTTTCTACAAAGTACCAACTCTTCAGTGAATTGACAAATTATATTTTGGTGGATGTTGTCGCTGAAGGTGAAAAACCTGTAGATCTTCCTGAAATGCACAGGGTTGCGAATATGATAGTTGATTCATTGCAAATGAGCGAGCCTAATATATGTTACAGTATGCATGCATCAAGGGAAAGCAGGTCTATGAAAGCTTCTTATAGCAGCAATGAAGATATTTTAGCTGCACCTATTTTTTTGAGAAAACTAATGGATGAACCTACAGAAAAAAGTGTACCACCTGTATCAATTTCATTTGACATGTCAGATGAAAACAGTGCAGATATTGATATAGAGAACATTAAAACCTTATGGTATAGTATTGAAGAATCTGAATATGAACGTTACCTAGTATTGCTCAATGACTGGTTCATCAAATACAATAGACTACCACGTAAAAAAGAAGAATTGACTCTTGCGGGATTTGACAATGAAATCATTGCAATGTTTGAGAATAAAAACTTCAGAGAGCAGATCAAAATATTTGTATTAAAGCTTTATGAGGAGAGTGACGATAGTGGCCTATCAGATGCGTTTGTAGCGTACCTTGAAAAGATGTTACATAAATTAAGACCTGGTCCGGTTGAAAAAGTAATGGCGTTTGCTAAACAACTATTTTAGTTTTTATAAATTACAGCATACCGATATAATACAAACCTAATAAAAAATGGAAGAATTTGACATTGCATTCACAAAAACACAACTTGGCACAAAAGGTGTAGGGATGGACTTGCAACTGGGGAAGAGAGCTGCTTTGGAGAGTTATGTTGAGGTTAAAGAGGCTTTGATGTAGTAGCAACATACTATGCAGATGATATAAATAAGAGTCCTATTTGTATCAAAAAATGATATGTTAATGAAGGTTGGTAAAGAGGCCGGTAATCTTAGGGAAAATTAAAAAATGCATAATCTAAAATCACTCAACAAACTCAAACAACAACGGGCACAGGAAGAGCAGGCCTTTGAGTCTCTTAAAAAAGCAGATGCACGCCTTGCCTCTTTGACAGATGATGAGGTACTGCACTTCTTTGGCTTGACAAAGAGAGAAGAGATAGTTGGGTATAGGGTAGGGGTGAAGAGAGATACTGAAGCTACTATAGAGAGACAGAGCAGAGAAATGACCTGCCTTTGCCGGGATGCTTCGGGTAAGGAGAAGTTACTGTATGAGACGTATGAAGAGGCAGAAGTGCAAAGCGTCTTTTTAAAGCGAGAGAGACAGGTGAACCTGAAGGTATATGCCTGTTCAAGTACCCATGGATGGCACTTGTCAAAGAGTTAAGCATACCCTGAGCCACTGGTTCTTGAATAAAATATGATATAATATTGTTTATAAAGTTTTTTATAGATAATAAATGATATAACATATTTAGGATTTGCATGTACGAATTATATACACCCAAAGAAATCATAGTGAAAATGGTAGAAATTATTGAAAAAGAGAGAAGGGCACAGGCCTTGCAGCAAAAAGAGCTTGCACTTATTGCTTCTATCCCACTACCTACCTACCGAGAATTTGTCTACAATCAAAAGATCTCATTTGAAAATCTCATAAAATTACTCTTTGCATTAAAACTTTTTTCAAATCTTGAGGGACTGTTACAGGAAAAGAGTTATGCAAGCATAGAAGAGATCAAAAATGAAAAAACACTTCCAAAAAGAGTAAGAAAATGAGTAGTTTCTAAAATAAACAATTATACACTCTCTAATAAATAAAGCCAAATAGCCACAAGGGTATTTTATTGGCTGCCCCTATCTCCAGATTTGCAGAAACGATGAAGCTGTTGTCTATCTCTTTAATCTGCTTCTTTGTCTTACTTCTGCCTCCTACTTCAAAGGTATGAATATTGTCAACAATAAAATCACCGCCATTTTTAGGATAATTAAGTGAATGTTTATAAGAGAGTATAGATGCAAAAAAAGTTTCTCTTATGGTACCGTCTTTAGGGGCATCACAAAATATATTGAAAAGGTTGGTATTATCGAGATAAAGCTTTTCTGGTTTTGAAATGATACTGATCCCGGATGATTTGGCACCAAGTATACGAATGAGTCCGGCTGATTGCAGGATCCATAAGTATTTATAGAGGGTTTTCTGATTTAGCTCTACCGCAGCACAAAGTTTAGAAATATTAATATCAAAAGGTTCACTCATGCATAACATGATAAGCATTTTTTTAAGTGCATTAATTTTATCATGCTCAATAGCATAAATGGAGGGAAGGTCTGTAGAGAGTACCTGCATGGTAGCCACTAAAAGTTTTTGTATGTAACTGCCTCTACCATCTTTATAAAAGGGGTAGGCACCTTCTTTGATGTAGTTGTCAAAGTAAGCAAGGGGTTTTACTTTGGCAAGTATATCTATCGCAATCTGTGTATGGTTATTGATGATCTCATTTAACGTATAGTTTTGAAATTTGACATTTGTCTCTAGTTCCAGATATTCTCTAAAAGAGAGTACAGGGAGAGTATAGATGACTGCTCTACGACTTAGATCGGCTTTGGCATGGTCAAGTGCAACTGCCGATGAACCCGTAAAGATGACTTTTAGTTCAAAGAAACTGTCATACATAAGTTTAAGGGCGATTTCAAAATCTTTTACTTTATGGATTTCATCAATGATCAGTATTTTTCCACCCACTTTCTGAAATGCATCTGCAATAGCATAAAGACCTTCACTCGCGACAATAGGGTGGTCCCCTATAAGGTAAAGAGTCTCTTTGGCATCGGTCTCTTCTTTTAGATACTGCAGTAAAAGAGTAGTCTTCCCCGCTCCTCTGGCACCTATGACACCAATAAGACGTTCATTGAAATCTATTTCACGATACAGAAAACGCTTATAGTCCGGAATCTTTTGAGACTTTATCTGGTTTGAAAAGGTGAGTAGTGAAGTTATCATTTTATATCCTAATATAAATATAAATTCTTATTTTTAGTATTAGAATACTAAAAATAGTATACATATTTTATACTTAGATACATATTTATATAAAAATATGGAATTGCTATAGTGTTGTAGCAAGTGTGAAAAATTGTAATATTGTACAATATCTATCAGGTTTAAATGGTTTTGTAGTAATGTTTTGTTGTAATTAACGATACCTAAAACGAGACCTAAGTATAATAAATGTCTGGAAGTGCCGTGTAGGCTTTAAAGTGAGTGGTGGGTTCTCGGGGACTCGAACCCCGGACCACTCGGTTATGAGCCGAGTGCTCTAACCAGCTGAGCTAAGAACCCGTGTGTGTACAGCTATTATTTAATAGCCGGCTTTTCTTTCGAAATCATGCTGATTTTTGAGTCAGAAGTATATCGGTTGTAGTCTTTAAAAGCAATTAAATTTTCTAAAATTCCAAAAATTACTGCAAATATAATAAAAGAGGTTCCTCCGTGGCTGAACATTGGCAGGGGAAGCCCCACGACCGGTGCCATACCGATGATCATATAGATGTTGACTCCCATATAGACAAAGAACAGAAAGGCCAGTCCTGAGGCGAAGGTTTTAATGTAGAAGTCGTACCTGTATTTGGCTGCCAGATAGAGCAGGTGGAAGATCAGCAGTATGTAGAGACCAATGACCAGCAACATGCCTTTAAAGCCGAATCTCTCTCCCAGGTAGGCAAAGATGAAGTCTGTGGATGAAACGGGCAGGAACTTGAGCTGAGTCTGGGTCGAGCCCTCTTTGGACTTTCCTTCCATACCGCCCGAACCAATGGCAATGAGAGCCTGGCGTACCTGGTAACTTGGTTTACTCAACGCATCGACAATACGCTTCTTCTGATAATCTTTTAATCCATACTGGTAAGCCATCGGCGCTGCAGCACCTCCCAGCATAAGCAGTACAGCCCAGATCTTCCAGTCAATACCGACAATGAACAGGACACCATACCCGGCAATAAGCAGTACAAGGGCAGTTCCGAGATCCGGCTCTTTTGCGATCATCAGAAAAGGAATAAGAATGACCAGTGAGAGTTTGATGAAGGTGAAGAAACCGTAACCACTTGGTTTTGGCGGCTTTTTGGCAATGAGATAGGCAAGCAGCATGATGACGTTGACCTTCATGAATTCCGAAGGCTGAATGGTGAGTCCGATACCGGGGATCTCTATCCATCTTTGTGCACCCAGTACGGTTTTACCTACAAAAGGTACGGCAGCGAGGAGGGCGACATTGAGAATGTAGAGAAGCGGTGCAAACCACCACATAATACGTCTCCATGGAATAAATGCGGCACCAAAGAAAGCAATCGCTGCGATGACGTAGTAGACCATCTGCTTTTTAAAGAGCAGAGGATTGATCTCATAGACCAAATAAGAGGAGATGGCAAAGATAGGGAGTAGCTGGAACATAAGCAAATAAGAGAAGTGCTTAAAAATACGCGTGTCCATATTGCTGATGTTATCCATTTAATTCCCTGAAGTTTTTTGGTATTATATCAAAAAGAAACTAAGGGCAGTAATGATGGAACTATACGGGTTTGACAGTTTTAAAAAATACCATGAACTGATGCATGCAGTCACAACAAAAGAAGAGGGTCAGGCCTATGATTTTTCCTTGGCATTACACACAGGTGAAGCGCGTGCAAAGATCGTTCAAAACAGAGAAGCGCTTGCTTCTTTGTTGAGCCATGATACGCCTCTGCATTTTGTCGTGGCCAATCAGACGCACAGTGACCATATCGTCGTCATACGTAAATCAGAGACAAAGGGTTGGACGGATTTAGAAGATGCCATTGAAGATTGTGATGCCTTGATCACTCAGGAGAGAGGGGTGGTACTGACCATCTTAACAGCTGACTGTGTTCCTGTCTTGTTGTATGACCCGAAACAAAAAGTCGTCGCAGCCGTTCATGCCGGATGGAAGGGAACAAAGGCAGAGATAGTTTCAAAAACATTGAAGAAAATGCAAGAGGTCTTTGGGTGTAAGCCTGAAGACATAGTAGCTGCAGTTGCCCCTTCCATAGGACGATGCTGCTATGAAGTAGGGGAAGATGTGGCAGCACATTTTTTTGACATACCGGAGGCTTACACAGAAAAAGGGGATAAGTATATGCTAGATCTTCCGTATATTAATAAATATCAACTGTTCAACTCTGGCTTGAAAGAAGAGAATATAGAAATGAGCGGTATCTGTACTGCCTGTGAAGTGGATCGGTTTTTCTCTTACCGAAAAGAGCAGGGGTGTTCGGGACGCTTCATGTCCCTGATAGGATTAAAAACGGACAACGCGTAGGGTGCGTAGACACGCACCGCATCTAAAAACCGGCATACAATCAAATTTACACCGAAAGGTTTTGTCAAAAGGTGCGTGATTACGCACCCTACGCGTTATTGCCTGAAAACGTCCGCCTCGGTATCACAATGCAGCGTCAACTCATACACCCATTGCTGCAAAGGTAGCATCTCTTCATAAATTTTAAAATTTTTGTCAATGATGGCTTCAGAATGAAAGCTTTCATCGGGGGTAAAAGTTGTGTAGGCATACATGGCACCCATGAGGTAGAGGTAACTGTTGCTGTCTTCAGCGTCACAGTCTCTGGGCATGCGTTTGTACTTGGCATCGGGTATGTGGTAGCCTTTGGCTTTTAAAGCTTCGAGAATGAGATGCAGTGCTGTTCTTCTCTCTTCATTTTGAATGTACTCTCGGTAGGTGGACAAAAGGGTGGGCTTAAAGTTGCGTATGCCTGCGGCGACAAAAATTTCCTGAGGGTCATAATGCATATAGAAACTGGAACTCTGCATTCGGTGACCGCTTCCCTGCCAGAAAATAATACCAATACGGGTCTTAATGGGGTCGCTCAAATGAAAACGTGCATCACGGTAAATGCGGAAGAGTGATTTGTTTGTTTTGGGTATCGCATTAATGGTGGGCACAAGTATCTGCAGGTGCTCACCCATCTCTTCGACATAGGCTTTGTTCGGTGTGACGATCACACGTTCATACTCTTCTCTGTTGGCATCGAGCCATTCTTTTGAATTGTTGACGATGATCTTGTTAAGAAATGTTAAGCCTTTTTTGGGAAAGCCCGAAAATTCTTTTAAATGTGAACTCATATTTAACCTTTGATCTTTTGCCAAAGCATACCTAAAAACTCATGAAAAACCACACGCGATTTGGTCAGGGCTACCGGAGAAAAAATGTCAGTATAGTTTTGGCTCTTCAGCGTTGTCTGATGATAGGTGGGTGCGGCGATGGGGTGTAAACCTTTTTTCTCAAACCATTTCATGGCTCTTTTCATATGGTAGGCGGAAGTCACCAGTACCAGGGGTGCATTTCCCACGAGCCTGACTG
>JALSUP010000211.1:23653-49022 GCA_027071315.1 Sulfurovum sp. | reverse complement strand
CATACTTGATGAAATAGCTAAAATCGAAGATGTTGTCAACAGGAATGAGGATTTAGTGAGTATTATCGCTGTGTTGCAGGATGTCACTCAGAAAATGCTTGGGTTTAGGTGCGAAAGTTAAGTTATAGATATATATACGGAGGAAAAAGGATGAAGATCAATCAATTTTCAGATGAGGAACTCAAAAATATGCTTTTAGAGGGTAAACTCGATACACTCATCAGCGATAGCAAAAAACGTAATGCCTTTATCGGTTTGGACGATGAGATCAAAAAACGTATCTCTGATATCGTTAAAAATCCGGGAAACATGTCCAAAGTGGAGATTGAAAAACTCAAAAGAAATTGGGCGGGCGGAGATCTCAATTAAATGCATTTCAGATCATTTCTCTGTGCTTGAATTGTGTTAGCACATACATACTCAAACTCACAAAGAGAAGTGGATACGATTCGTTTGTTTCAAAAATCGTATTTGGAAAACATTACACTTTCCATTACAGAGAAGTGTCCCGTCAACTGTGCCCACTGTATCACGGACTCCAAACCTGAAAACAGACATTTAAACATCGTACATTGGTCGGAACTCTTAAAGGAGTGGCATCACTTAACCTCGTTAAAAACTGTCAATGTCACCGGAGGAGAACCTTTTTATGCTAGTTCAGAGCTTGAAGAGATCTCATTTTTTTGTCAGAGGGAAAAGCTTCAACTTATTGTTATCAGTAATGCCTATTGGGCGCATAGCAGAAAGCATGCTTTGGCTGTTCTCTCCAAATACAGAGGTATCTCCCACCTCTCACTGAGTACTGATACTTATCATCAGGTTTCCATACCGATCAACCATATTATCAATGCCTATCAGGCTGCAAAAAAGATCGGTATCAGCTGCAATATCAAGATCACAGGAGAGACTGCCGACTCCATACGACACTCTGAGCTCTATAAGCCTTTATTGTCCCTCGTTCATCCGGAAAAAGAGATTCTTTTTCAAACACTTTCTACCGTAGGAAGAGCATCTACGATGAATAGAGCAAAAGAAATATCTGTGGTAAAAAAGGTCTGTTTATCTTCTTCGCCTCTCGTCCGTTCAAATGGTCGAGTGATCCCCTGTTGTCATGAAATCATCGCTCTGAAACAGCCAAACACACTGGATATGGGAAATGTCACTACCTCTTCTGAAAAGATGGTCATTTCCAACATACAGAACAAATGGTTTTTTTACTACCTGAGACTCTGGGGTATTCAGGGATTATATGAAGCACTCACAGAAGAGAGTCTGTTAAAAAATACCTTACAGGCACTTAGCGAGACGGATGTCTGTCAGGTATGTTATACCCTGTGCAGCAACAAAGAGCTTGAAGCGGAAATCGATACTCTTTTTACTTCGTTCAGGCTTCGCTTGAAAATTGCCTTAGGCATGAAAAGTATTTTTAATGATACGCATCTGCTCATGAAGTTACGTTACCCGAAGAGTACCAATACAGGCACTGTTCCCGAGATATAATGGTGGGTGATCCCACCCTACGCGGCGGTATAAATACGACATCCATTCAACCCTAAACAACTTTTAGCTATAATCGCGCACTATTTAATTATGAGGATTGCTCGTGAGAACACATTATTGTGCAGAGGTAAATGAAGAAAATATCGGTCAGATCGTGACCGTAGCAGGTTGGGTCTCCAGCCGTAGAGACCATGGTGGATTGATCTTTATCGACCTGAGAGACAAAGACCAGGTGGTACAGTTGGTATGTGACCCTGCAGACAATGCAGACGCACACAAAATGGCAGAAGATGTCAGAGACCAGTTCGTACTGATCGCCACAGGAAAGGTACGTGCCAGAGGGGAAGGACTTGAAAACCCGAAACTCAAAACAGGTAAAGTGGAAATTGTTGTTGACGAACTTGTCATCGAGAATCGTTCCAAGCCGATGCCTTTTGAGCTTAACG
The DNA here is from genome assembly GCA_027071315.1 of Sulfurovum sp. Lineage (GTDB taxonomy): Bacteria > Campylobacterota > Campylobacteria > Campylobacterales > Sulfurovaceae > Sulfurovum. Next base: position 47,076 of record JALSUP010000211.1, on the reverse strand, counting down.
ATGAAAAGGTCAACGAAGAGATCAAACTCAAGCACCGTTACCTTGAGTTGAGAACACAGAAATCTTATGACATTTTTAAATTGCGTTCAAAAGCGACCATCGCAACCAGAAATGCCCTAGATGAACTGGACTTCCTCGAAGTGGAAACACCGATCATCACCAAGTCGACACCTGAGGGTGCCAGAGATTACCTTGTACCAAGCCGTGTACATGGCGGTGAGTTCTATGCATTGCCACAGTCTCCACAGCTCTTTAAGCAGTTGTTGATGGTTGGTGGTTTTGACCGTTACTTCCAGATCGCCAAATGTTTCAGAGATGAAGACCTCAGAGCAGACAGACAACCGGAGTTTACGCAAATAGATGTCGAGATGTCTTTCTGTGACCAGGAAGATGTCATTACTGTTGCTGAGAAACTCATCTCCGATGTCTTCCACAAATGTGGTTTTGACTCAGTACCGACCAAATTCAAACGTATGACTTACAATGAAGCGATGGAGAACTACGGTTCAGACAAGCCTGACATGCGTTATGACCTTGCGATGGTAGATGTGATCGACATCTTTGAAAGATGTGACAATGAGATCTTCTCCAAGATCGCTTCAACTCCTAAGAAGAACCGTATTAAAGCCTTGAAAGTACCCAAAGGTGACGAGATCTTCTCAAAACGCCAAATGAAAGGTTTTGAAGAGTATGTCCGTAAGTTCGGTGCTTCAGGACTTGGTTACTTCCAGATGAAAGAAGAGGGTCTTAAAGGGCCATTGGCTAAATTCTTCACAGAAGATGACCTTCAGGCGATCATCGACAGATGTGGTCTTCAGGTTGGAGATGCTGTCTTCTTCGGTGCCGGAGATAAAAAACTGGTACTCGACTACATGGGTCGTTTCCGTATCTACCTTGCAGAAATAATGGATATCATTCCTGAAGACACATTTGAGTTCTTATGGGTCATGGACTTCCCTATGTTCGAAGTGGAAGATGGCAAAGTCAAAGCACTTCACCATCCGTTCACACAACCAAAGTCACTGGACTTTGAAGACATCGAAGAGATCGAGTCTATCGCGTATGACATTGTACTTAACGGTACAGAGCTTGGCGGCGGGTCTATCCGTATTCACAAAGAAGAGATGCAGGCGGAGATCTTTAAGCTGCTAGGTATCGATGAGGAAGAAGCCAATGACAAATTCGGCTTCCTGCTTGAAGCACTTAAGTACGGTGCACCGCCACACGGCGGTTTTGCCCTCGGTCTTGACAGAATGATCATGCTGATGACAGGTTCAAGCTCCATTCGTGAAGTCATTGCTTTCCCGAAAACGCAGAAAGCACAGTGTCTCTTGACACAGGCACCAAGTGTTGTGGATGCAGAGCAGTTGAAAGAATTGAGTTTGAGAATCAGACAGCAGGCGCCACAGGCATAATGGTAGGGGCAATCCCTTGTGGTTGCCCATAATTGCAAAAAACATCATGTTCGGGTACCCACAAGGGGTACCCCTACAATTCATTAAAAAAGGACAAAAAACATGAAAAAACTATTTTTGATCATCGGAGCACCAGGCTCGGGAAAAACAACAGATGCAAGCATCATTGCTGAAAAACATGCAGATAAAATTGTTCACTACTCTACAGGCGATATGCTGAGAGAAGAAGTAGGAAGCGGTTCAGACCTTGGTAAAGAGATCGAGTCTTACATTAGCAAAGGTGCACTTGTCCCTTTGAATATTATTGTAGACACCATTGTCTCTGCCATCAACAATGCACCGGTTGACAATGTACTCATTGACGGTTACCCGAGAAGTGAAGAGCAGATGACCGCTTTTGACGAGTTGGTTTCAAAAGAAGACAACATCGAATTGGCATCGGTCATTGAAGTCAGAGTCACGGAAGCCTGTGCGAGAGAGAGAATCCTTGGACGTAGAGCAGAAGCTGCACCGGGTGAAGAGCGTTCAGACGACAGTGAAGAAGTCTTTAATGACAGAATGAACATTTACACAGGACCTCTGGGAGCCATTCAGAGATTCTATACAGACAAAGGGCTTCTCACTATCATCAACGGTGAAAGAACACTTGAAGAAGTAGTTGCCGAGATGGAAGCATTTGTCTTAAGCAAAATTTAACACCAATAAGTGAAATACCCGGAGCAGCGACTTCAGTCGCTGCCATGCGACTGAAGTCGCATCCCCTTGATCCCTTCCCCTTACATCTTATGAAGCCACTAACCCTTTGATCTCTTCGATCATTTTATCACCCTGTGTATGGATGAAGAAATGTCCCCCCTCAAAAGTAATATATTTGGCATCATATTTAAAATATTTCTGCCAGGCACAAATGGTCTCTTTAGACATATCTTCTTCAGAGTTAAAGAGGATCAGCGGTGTTTCCAGACGTCTGCCTTCGGGTGCTTTATAGGTTTCAATGAGCTGATAGTCTGCCCTGATCGTCGGCAGGAGAAGATCCATCAGTTCTCTTGACTCCAACACAGCCTCCGGACTGGCCTTGTACGTTTTCAACATATCGATCAACGCATCATCATCGAGCATGTGTTTTTTGTTTTGAATGAGTAACTCCACCGGTTTTGTTGCAGAGATAATGGTGAACTCGGGTCTGTAACGGGAGTACATTTCAATTTTCCTCGTCAAGGCATAGGCAATGACCCCACCCATACTGTAACCGCAGAAAGCAAAAGGTTCATGCAGCGTTGAAGCGATCTGTCTGTAGATCGTCTCTACGAGTGCATCCATGTCGGTAAAGGCTTCTTCAAACATACGCTCAGAACGCCCGGGAAGCTGTATAGCGACCAGTTCTATCTCATCTCCTATCTGATCCTTGAAAGAGGCGTAGATGGAGGCATTACCTCCGGCATAAGGCAGACAGTAGAGTCTGAGCTTTTTATGTGCTGCCCGGTTGATGATTTTAAAACATTTACTTCTTGAGATCATAGGTAATTCCTTTCATTTAGGCAAAGACTTCTTCGGAAACAGGCAGGTCTCCGGCAAGGAAATCTTTCTTCGTATAGTTACTGGTATAGTAAATGACGCCGATCTTGTCTTCTTTAGGTCTGAAAATAATGGCAACATCGTAGGGTATCTTTCCTTTGGCTGTGGTCAACGGCAGATGCAGGGCTTCTTTTGCACCCTTCAGTTTTAGCTCTTTTGAAAAAGGTGCCCAGTTGGTGATAAGCCCCATGTCACATCTCGCTGCTTCAAAAAAGGAAGGCAGTTTATGCTTCAGACCGCGGAAAACATTCCCGGACGTCAAACTCTTTCTGATCCCTGAAGGTTTGGTATAGACCTCTTTATCGTACACCACAATAGATTCATAATTTCCGGCATCATCTTCACTTAAAACGTCAAGCTTGTCTCTGAAATTAATGGCCATAGAGCAGAGTCTCACATCCATAAAAGAGGCATAGCGTGACGTTAAAATGTCATTGGTTGAAATGTATTCACAGTCACCCAGGTCAGAAGGTGATCTTTTGATCTCAGCTATTTTATCGGGGTCGACATAATAGGAAAAAATTTGTGCTCTCTTCGTCAGCATGCCATAGAGTATGTTAAATATATGTGCGGCACCGGTCATATACTTATAGACATCACGTCCGACGGCATCTATCATCAAGGGAGAAGTTTCATGTTTACGTTTGACTTCCAGAGAGACGATCTCGGTATCTTCTGACAACATATTCAAAATTCTGTAATAGGAGTGTCCGTCGACGGCTGAGTGCGAAACGGAAAAGATGAGCACAAACTCCTCTTTGGATGCCTCTACCAAGACCAGAGAGGTGACCTTGTCTGCTTTGTTTAAGGTAAACCTTGGTGTCTTGACAATATATTTGTTGGCCAGAATAGTGATTTCAGAATAACTGAGACCGCTGTGCAGGTGCAGACCTTCGGGATTGACATGCAAAATATCATCCACATTCACTTCATCATCATACACAAGGTCTACGCCCTTTTTAGATGTTTTTAAAGTGCCTCCAAGCCAGGGATTTGCTTCAAGTATGGCTTGAACACGTTTGCGAATATCGTCCTGAACCTCTGCCAGGTCACCTTTAAAGAAAGTGACTGTCGCAACAGAACCCATGTCTTTAGCAATACTTTCGGATTCACCTTCAAGTAGATCAATGTTGTGTAGCATAATATATCCTTTGAATGTATAGTATAGTCTAAAATTATAAAAATGTTAAGGGCATCTTTGAAAAAATGATTATTCAAAAATGCCTAGTTGAGTTCCGTATAGTCCCTATAGAGAGGGTACAGCTGCTTCTGCGTATGAAGAACACAAAAAGAGAGAAAGCAGCCATTTTCAAGACTGAGACTCCAGTACTGTGCTTCTTCCAGACTAAAGTGGTTCTGCTTCTGAGTCAAATTGATCTTCCCCTCGAAATTCAGCTCATGGGGTGCAGTCTCCATCAGACCTGAGCCCAAAGCCTTTAAATGTGCCTCTTTAAGTGTCCAGAGTCTGTAAAATAGTATCTCTTTCTCTTCTGCTGTGGCATCATAGTCTAATTCTTCTTTGGAGAAGACAAGTTCACGCAGTCCCTCTGTAATTTCCATCTTTTTTTTCTCCTCCACGTCAATGCCGCAGTCAGCAAGCGTAGAGACAATGACATAGGCACAGGAATGGGTATGGGAAAGGTTGAAATGGAGTGTTTTCCCCATACTGTTTGCAATGGCAGGTTTACCATACAAATTGTGGCTGAAGTACCATTCAGAGGGGGCAATTTTCGGCATATAGGAAGAGAGGATCTTTCTCAGGTAAAGATGGGAGAGTACATAACGTTTTCTGTCCTCCTCTTTGACAAAAGCATCTGCTTTTATCTGCTCCTCTCTCGAGAGTACCTGCCGGATTTCCTCCTCCAAAGCAGGAAGAAGCGCATCAAAGGGAAGGTGCCAGATATCTAAAATGTCTGCACCTTAGTCAAACTTTGAACTTTCAAAATAGTTCAAAGCCAGCGCTTCATTAAAGGTGGTAAATTCAACCCCCTGCTCTCTTAAGGTATTCATGGTCTTGAATGAATGCAGGAAGGGGTTTTTATTGACTTCGACAAAGTTTTTGAATCCTATTTTCATATTTTCTGTCATATAGTCTATGACCGGCAGTCGCTCATGATAGGCTTCCACTTTCTCCATAAATACCTCTTCGGGAACGATCTCGATCTTTTCCGGACTGACGGCATTGTACATGGCAACAAGGTCCATGACACGCACATTGAATGGTGAGCTAAGGTGATACACCCTGTTCTCCTCTTTTGACGTTGCAAGGGTCACAACGGCCTTTGCAACAAAGTCTACCGGAGCGAGTGGCAATACCCACTCTTTAAAGTCAGGAACGGCTTTAAGTTCCACACAGGCATTGAGGAGTTTGTAGAACCATTGTGAACGGTCATTCCGACCGATCCTTTCATCACCTGTCACAAGTCCGAGTCTGTAAATGTTAATGTCAAAACCACGCTCCTGTGCAATGAGAATGAGCTTCTCCGCCAAGAACTTCGTAGCACCGTAGCCGTCGGACTTCAAGTGTTTCTGCCCCTCTATCGGTGAATCTTCATTCATAATTTCAAGCGTATGGAAAATGTTGACCGTTGAAATGTACTCCAGAGGTTTCTGTTTTCCTGTACAGGCAAGACGCAGGATCTTCTCAATACCGTCGACATTCACTTCTGCCAGGAAGTCATAGCTCGCCATATTGTTCATATAGACGGCCGAGTGGTAGATGCGGTCTGCCTTTTGGCACAACATGTCATATACTTCCTCATCTATGCCGAGTTTCTCCGCCACAAGGTCACCCAGCACGACATTGATGCGTGAAGCGTAAGCCTCATCCCAGAGGGCATATTCAGACATACTTTTTTTCAGTTTTTTCAGCCCCTCTTCAATGCTGGATCCTCTAACGAGACAATGTACTTTGACATCAGAAGTACTTAAGAGTTCATGCAGGAGATAACGACCGACAAAACCGGTAGCACCGGTAATGAAGACCTCTTTGTCAACACTTTTCTCTTCTTTGGCCAGAGGCTGGAGTGTTTCATCGAGTATGGCTTCTTTTTCCAGATCGACCAGTTCGTAGCGCTCATCACTCTTGGAGAGTTCCAGAATACCCGCAACCGACTGTCCCTGGAAAATATCCGGCAGTTTCAGGTCAAGTCCTGCCACTTTGGACTTGCTTGAAACCTGCACACTCAGAATGGAGTTACCGCCCAGTTCAAAGAAGTTGTCGTAAATACCTACTTTTTCGACATTGAGCACTTCAGCAAAGACTGAAGCGAGTATGGCTTCCTCTTCATCTCTCGGCGCCACGTAAACAGACGTGGAAGCCACGTTGATGTCGAGTGCCAGCAAGGCTTTTTTGTCTATTTTGGCATTGGGGGTCAATGGCATCTTTTCAACAGGGACATAGGCGGCAGGCACCATGAATTCCGGCAAATGCTTCTTCAGGTTGTCTTTGACAAATGCCACATTGACTTCTTCATCAGCGCTTGAAGTATAGTAGGCGACCAGCACTTTTTGATGATTTTCATCTTCTTTGGCAAGTACCACCGCTTCTTTAATACCATCCAGCTGAAGCAGTCTGTTCTCTATCTCTCCCAGTTCTATTCTGAATCCGCGTATCTTCACCTGATCGTCTATTCTTCCCAGATACTCAATGTTTCCATCGTTTTGGTAAGAGACAAGGTCTCCTGTTTTATACATTTTTGTACCCGGTACAAAAGGGTTGTCAATGAACTGTGCATCTGTCATTTCCGGCTGGTGGAGGTAACCTCTTGCCAGACCGACACCGGCAATATGCAATTCACCCGAAGCCCCTTTAGGGACCAGGTCAAGTTTTTCATCGAGTATGTAAAGTGCCGTGTTGGAGACCGGACGGCCGATCGGTATTTCACCCGCAAGCGTGTGGGTATTTTCCAACTCGTAATAACTCACGACATCGGAACACTCAGTAGGTCCGTAACTGTTCACGAGCGTGGTCTGCGTGCTGTTAAGCCATGCTGAAATGCTGTCGAGGTTAATGCTCTCTCCGCCAAGGAAGACATACTTCAGACTTTGAAGTGGCGTATAGTCAGGGGCTGAAGCATCAAGCAGGGCATAAAAGGCTGACGGTGCACAGTTGAGGAAAGTACAGCCGTTCTCTGCGATGGTTGAGAGCAGATACTCAGGGTCAAACCCTTCATCTTTTGGCAGCACCAGCGTGGCACCGCTGATCAGTGTGGCAAAGATATTCTTCTGCGTCAGGTCGAAACTGAGTGAAGAGATAAGTGCCGTACTGCTCTGCGTATCGATGTGGAAAGTTTTGCTGTACCACTCTATGAGGTTCACAAAGCCGCTGTGCTTGACCATAACCCCTTTGGGATTCCCGGTCGATCCCGAAGTGTAGATCATATAGACAAGATTTTCAGAACTCATCGACACAGAAAGATCACTTTCATCGTAGCTTTCAAAACGCTGCGCATCATCAATGGCAAGGGTATTGGTGTGCAAAGATGCCAACTGCTCTGTCAGATTGCTCTGGGTCAAAAGTACGGAAGTATTGGAGTCCTCCAGCATATATTCAATACGTTCATCCGGATAGTTCGGGTCTATCGGCACATAGGCCGCACCTGCTTTGAGAATGGCCAGAGAACCGATCGTCGTTTCAAAAGAACGCTTGGTACAGATGGCAACACGGTCATCTGCTTTCACCCCGGTCTCCACTAAATAACGTGCCAGACGATTGGCTTTTGCATTCAGCTCTGCATAGCTTAAACGTTCACCTTCATACACCACAGCCGTCTGTTCCGGTGTTTTGGCTGCCTGTGCTTCAAAGAGTTGATGTACGGTCTTCTCGGCGCTGTAAGGTGTTTGCGTTTGGTTAAAGTCTACCAGCTGCTCCTTTTTCTCCTCTTCAGAGACAAAGGTCATTTCCAGAATACCCACATCCTCTTTGGGGATCATACTCTCTACTGCCAGTCTGTACTTCTCTTTCACGTCAATACCGTTAAAGATATTTTCAGGGTAGGTAAAGAGCAAGGAGTAGGCACGTCCGCTGAAGACGGTGAACTGCACTTCATTTTCAGGAATGTGGTCGAGCGGTTTAAAGGTCTTCTCTCTGAGTCTCGGTACGAAGTTCACACCAAAGATCATGTTGTTGTTCTTGATGAGCTGAGACTGGGCATACATGCTGAGTTTCTCAGTCACCTCTTCCTGATTCTGGTGTATCTTCTCTGCCAGTTCAACGATCGTCACTCCGGGGTGGAACCACTCCTGCTTGATGATCATCGGGCGGATATCGGTATAGATACCCAAACTCATGTCTTTCAATGATTTTTTCACCGAACGCGGTTCAAAAATGACAATATCATCCTGAAAACGGTAAATACGGTAAAGCACCGAGATGAAGATGGTGTACATCAGTACAAAAAGTGAAATTTTGTACTTCTTCTTGATGCCGTTGAGCACTTTGAGTGTCTCTTTGTCCAGAAGCAATTCATCGATCCTCTGTTTTCCAAGGTTGGATGCGTTAAAAATAGGAATGTCCCCTATTTTACTTAAAGGTTCTCTCCAGAACTCTACCTGTTCACGGTTATAGATCTTGATCAGGTAGGCAAGGTCATCGAGGGTCGTCGGATTGTCCACAGGCAGGAGTGTCCCTGTCTTGACATACGCTTTATAGGTTTTGTCTACCAGAGACTTCAAAGTCGGAATGGAAAGCCCGTCAAGTGTCACGTGATGAGACATGTAAGAGACATACTTCAACACAGCGTTCCGGTACACCAGCAGGGCTTTGGTCGTGACGCCTTTGTCGACATCAATGTACTCTGCCGCCTTTTGGGGTATCTGCTTCTCTAGTGTGCTGTTCTCATCGATCTCTATCTCGATGATGGCATCTTTCATCGGTCTGTTGAGCTGCATCTGGTAATTCATACCCTCATACTCAACCACCTGTACATTAAGTGCATCGGTATGGTTCAGGACATGCAGGATCGCCTTTTTAAAGGCGGGAATATCCATCTCCTCTTCGACGGCATAGTAGAGTCCAATGAGATACTTGTTGTTAAAGTTGATCTTCCCCTGCAGAGAGAGGTCATTCTGCATCTGCGTGAACGGGTAGACATTGACAATTTCTGAAGCAGCCACTTTGGAGTATGCGATCACTTCCCGGTTAAAGATCGGTGCCAGTACCACAAGGTCTTCGGTATCGTGACAAAATGATGCGAGCAGGTCATGATAATGGGAAAGGAAGGTTTCCACCTTTTCATCTGAAAGCTGGGCATTTTTATAGGTAAAGCTGATCTCCACTTTGTCATCGACAATGGATAAGGTCAGCGTCAAAAGTGTTTTAGACCCCTCTACCCCAATGTCAAAGACTTCATAATTCAGAGGGTTGGCGCTGTTCTTCGGCGGTGCACCCATTGGCAGGCTGTTAAAGGCGAACTGTACACTCTCTTCAATATCCATACAGCTGTCGTGTGCACGAATACTCTCTATGATATTCTGGAACGGTGCATCCTGATGGTCAATGGCCGAGAGAAGTTTCCCTTTTACCTGTTCTGTGATCTGTGCATAAGAGCTTGAATAGTCAAGGTCAAGTTTGATCAGCATCGTGTTGACAAAGAAACCGATGATCTCTTCCGTCTCCGAAGTCGGTCTGTTGGCATTCGGTACGGCAATGACCATACTGTCCTGATTGGTATACCGATAGATCAGGGCAGAATAGACAGAGAGAAGCATCTGGTTCATTGTCCAGTTATGCTGCTTCTGTAAAGTGTTCAGTTTTGTCACAAGTGCGGCATCAACCGTTTTGCTGATGGTTCTCACACTGTTCTCATCGGCTTTTTTAGTGACATTCTCCAAACGCGTGACATTAAGCCTGCCAGGGAAATCGGACAACTCCTCTTCCCAGTAGGCCAGGTCTTCATCGAGTGCACCCGAAGCCAGTCTTTCACGCTCCCAGACACTGTAGTCGACATAGTTTATGCCAAGTGCGGGAAGCGTGGCATCTTCTCCTTTGGCCAATGCGGACATCATTTCATCAAACTCTTTAAAGAGGATCCCCATGGACCATCCGTCAGAGACGATATGATGCACATTGAGCATCAGGACATGCTCTGTTGGGCTGATGCGCATCACTTCTGCCCTGAGCAAAGGCCCTTCTGCAAGATCGAAAGGCGTATAAGCCTCTTTTTGAGCCAGTTCTTTTGCTTTGGCATACGCTGCTTCGCTGCTCTCCTCTTCACTCAGATCGATCAGCCCCACTTTCAAGTCCGAATGCTCAAGGATCTGCTGCTGCACTTCACCGTCCTTGCTTGGGAAAACCGTACGCAGGGTTTCATGTCTTTCAATGACTTTGTTGAGGGCGGTTTCCACATGTGACAGGTTCAACTCTCCGGAGATCGTCAGAGCGATCGGCAGATTGTACTCGGAACTTCCCGGAGAAAGCTGGTCGATGAACCATAAACGCTCCTGTGCAAAAGAGAGCACTGAACGCTGCTCTTCTGACACTTTGAGTATAGGGGTTCGGCGTGAAGCGGTGTCGTTGCTGTCAATGTATTCGCTCAGACTTGCGACCGTGGTATGGTTAAAGAGCTCTTTGAGCGGTAACTCCACTTCCAGCTCAGATCTGGCTTTTGACACCAGTTGTGTGGCAAGCAGAGAGTGTCCTCCCAGTTCAAAAAAGTCGTCATGAACACCCACTTTTTCTACTTTCAGAACTGCTTCAAAAATAGCAGCAAGCTGTTCTTCTCTTTCGTTGCGCGGTGCTACATATTCTCTGCTGGACTGCATTTCAACATCCAGTCTCTCCAGCGCTTTTTTGTCTACTTTTCCGTTTGGCGTGAATGGCATGGCATCCAGATAGACAAAACTCACCGGTACCATGAACTCCGGCAGGTGGACTTTCAGCTTCTCCTGCACTTCCGCATTGTCGAGTGCTTCATTGTTAAGTGTCGTCACATAACCCACAAGCACTTTTTGTTTGTTCTCATTCTCTTTGGCAAGCACTACGGCATCTTTGATCTCGTCTATGAGCAGCAGCTGCTGTTCTATCTCTCCGAGTTCAATACGGAAACCGCGTATCTTGACCTGGTCATCGACACGTCCGAGGTATTCAACATTTCCGTCTTCAAGGTATTTGACAAGGTCGCCTGTTTTGTAGAGTTTCCCTTCTCCGAAAGGATTGTCGATGAACTTCTCGTCGGTCATCTCTTTTTGGTACAGATAGCCTCTTGAGACTGCATCACCGGCAATGTGCAGTTCGGCAGGTACCCCTTTGGGTACCAGCTGCAAATGCTCATCGAGAATGTAGACTTTCACATTGTTGATCGGCCGGCCAATGGGGATGCTCTGCAGAGAAGTATCATTTTTATCTAACAGATAGGCAAGTGAAATATCATTACACTCCGTCGGGCCATAGACATTGACCAGTTCTGTCTGCACTTTGGAGAGCCAGGGGTCCAGTATCTCTTTCTTACTCGCTTCACCGCCGACCAGTACATACCTCAGCGAGGCGATCTCTTTGTAGTCAGGAGAGAGCTCCAGCATCGGGTAGAAGGCAGAAGGCACACAGTTCAGGTGGGTACAACGCTCTTTTTCTATCAAGCCTGCCAGATACTCAGCATCATAATGCTCAGAACGGGGAAGCACAAGCTTTCCTCCGGTCTTGAGTATGGAGAAGATGTTTTTCTGCACAGCATCAAAACCGAACGAGATAATGATCAGGTTGGCACTCTCTTCATTGAAATCATACGTCGTGGAGTACCATTCATTGAGGTTCACGACCCCTCTGTGCTCCAACATGACCCCTTTGGGTTTACCCGTAGAACCGGATGTGTAAATAACATAGGCAAGGTTGTCGGAACGGACTGCCGTCTCAGGGTTCGTGCCTGGGTAAGAGGAGCTGTCGATCGCTTTCAGACTCCCTTCAGTCAAGACCAGAGAAGCTTTGGAATCGGCAATGATATAGTCAATACGTTCCTGAGGATAAGAAGGGTCCACCGGCACATACGCTGCACCTGCCTTTAACACAGCCAGGAGAGAAACGATCATGTCAAACGAACGCTCCATGGAGATGGCTATGAGATCATCAGGAGAGATACCCTGCGCCAGCAGATAGTGGGCAAGGCGGTTCGCTTTCTCATTCAGTTCGGCATAGGTAAGGGTTTGATCTTCATACACCACGGCAATGTTATCCGGTGTTTTCGCTGCCTGTGTTTCAAAGAACCGGTGTATGGTAGCTTCTTTATCGTAAGGTACGGCACTCTCATTGAGGGTGACAAGCAGTTCTTCTTTCTCTGCTTCACCTAAAATGCTGTACTGAGACAACGGCAGCGCTTCAGCGCTCACAATGCCTTCCAGAAGTTTTTGGAAATGGGTGACCATCTGTGCAATATACGCTTCGGTGAAAAGGTCGGAAGCATACTCAATGTAGCCTTTAAGCCGATCCTCCGACTCTTCAAGGGTCATGGTCAGGTCAAACTTGGCCACATCGTTATGCAACTCTTCAAGTGTCACATTCACTTCAGGCAGGTCCATAGAAAAGCTCGGTGTATTCTGCAGAACAAGCATGACCTGGAAAATAGGAGAACGGGACTGGTCTCTGGCGATGTTCAGGGTATCGACGATCTTTTCAAAAGGGACATCCTGATGTTCATAGGCATTCAGCAGGGTCTCTTTGGTCTTCTGTACCAGAGCGTCAAATGAGAGATCTTCACTCAGGTCGGTACGTATGGCAAGGGTATTGACAAAAAAGCCGATGAGGGCTTCCAGCTCTGCACGTTCACGGTTGGCGATGGCCGTACCGATGACAATGTCTTTCTGGTTACTGTACTTGGAAAGCAAAAGCGAAAAAGCAGACAAAACCGTCATATAGAGCGTGGCATCATTGTTTTTACTGATTCGGTTCAAGCCTGCCGAGATTTTGGGAGAGAGTTCAAACGCGTACTTTGCACCCCTGTAGGTCTGTTTCGCAGGACGGGGATGGCTGGTCGGCAGGGCAAGCGGTTCTACGCCTGCCAAAGTCTTTTCCCAGTAATCAAGTTTCTCTTTGAGTACTTCACCGCTCAAATACTCTTTTTGCCAGACGGCATAGTCTCCATACTGTATCTCAAGCGGCGGCATGGCAGCATTCTGCCCGTTCTTGTAGGCAGCGTAGAAGGTCACAAGTTCCTGTATCAGCAGTCCTATGGACCATCCGTCGGTGATGATGTGGTGCATGTTCACAAAGAGATAGGACTCTGTCTCATTTTTGGAAAAAAGAATGGTACGCAAGAGTGGGTCAGAAGCAAGGTTAAAAGGTCTCTCCAACTCTTTGGCAATGAGCGTATTCAAATCCTGACCGTTGAGAGAGACTTCTTCAAGTACAATACTCTCAACAGGGTTAATTGATTGAAAATTCTCCTCATCTTTAGTGATGAAACTGGTACGCAGGGCTTCATGACGCTTGACGATCTCTGCAAGTGTCTGCTTTAAAACTTCTCTGTCCAGTTTTCCCTTGAAACGCAAAAGTCCGGGCATGTGGTACGTGTTGCTGTTCTCTTCATACTGGTCAAGGAACCAGAGTCTCTCCTGGGAGAAAGAGAGCGGGTAGGTTTTACCCACGCCTGTTTCAAAGTAGTCCATTAAAGCAGGTTTTTTCTCTTTAAGGGCCGCCATGATCTCAGGTGTCATAGCGCCTTTGGCTGCTTTAATTTTTAATTTTCCCTCTTCAAATGTAACGAGGATCCCCTGTGCTTTTATCTCATTTAAAAAATCTTTCATGTCAGCTACCATTTATAGTTCAAATTCTTCTATCTCTTCATCATCATCAAATATATCTTCATCCTGCGATCCCGCAGCGAAGATCTTCATCATCTCTGTGTGCTCTTCCGAGAATGCTCTTTGCAGGTCTGCAATGTTGCTGCAGTGGAAGAGCATCTTCAGGGTAATATCAGTCTGCATTTCGGCACGTATTTTTGAAACCAGTTGTGTCGCAAGGAGCGAGTGACCGCCCAGTTCAAAGAAGTTGTCATAGACCCCTACTTTTTCCACCTGAAGAATGTCGGAAAATATTTTTGCCAACTGCTCTTCTACTTCATTTCTCGGTGCCACATATTCCGAAGTCAATTCAATTTTGACTTCACGTGCCATAAGACCTTTTTTGTCTATCTTCCCGTTTGCCGTCAGTGGCATAGAGTCAAGTGTCTCAATGGCCAACGGTACCATATATTCAGGTACGTAAAGTGCCAGAGCGAACTTAAGCTGCTCCACATCGAGTACCTTATTGTCATTGGTGGTAATATATGCCACCAGAATGTTGTGTTTGGTTTCATCTTTTTTAGCCAGGACCACTACCTCTTTGACATCTTTCAACTCAAGCATATACTGCTCTACCTCACCCAGTTCTACGCGGTATCCCTGTATCTTGACCTGCTCATCGGTACGACCCACAATGTCGATGTATCCTTTGGCATTCAGGTAACCAAGGTCTCCCGTTCTATAGAGTACTTCCCCGTTGTCCGGGTCAACAAGGAACTGTTCTTGGGTACGTACGGGATCATTGAAATAGCCCTTGGCAACCCCTTTACCTTTAATGTAAATTTCACCGTGTACCAGGTAAGGTCTGGCATCAAGTCCTTCATCGAGGACATAAAGCTGCTGGTTGGCAAGCGGGTATCCGTACGGGATCTTCTCTTCCCCTTCAGCCAACTCCCTGATCGGGAAATAGATGGACCAGATGGATGCTTCCGTAGCGCCTCCAAGAGAAATGATCTCACAATTTTTACTGCTCAGTGCTTCAATATCTTTGACGAGAGGCAGAGGAATAAAATCTCCGCTCAGCATAATAAGACGTAAGCTCTCAGGCAGTTTGGCATCGGCATATCCTGCTTCCTGACAAACCAGTTTCATGAGTGCCGGCACAGAGTTCCATACCGTCACATTCTCTTTGACGATCCACTCGTACCAGTCGGCAGAGTCTTTACGTTTATCTTCATCCGGTACGACCAGCGAAGCCCCGGCAGACAGTGCACCATAGACATCATATACAGAGAGGTCAAAATTGAGTGCGGAGATGCCGAAGAGTTTATCTTCTACGGTGACATTGAAGCGCTGGTTAATATCCATCACTGTATTGCAAACACTCTCATGGGTGATCATCACCCCTTTTGGCTTACCTGTAGAACCAGAAGTAAAGATAGTATAGGCAAGGTCAGACTCTTTAGCCTTCACTTCATAGCTTGGCATCTCTTTCTCAAAGTCAACAGAAGCATTGACATCAATGCCTGTCATCTCTGAAGGCAAATCCAGCATTTTGAGTGTTTGTGCATCGGAAAGTACCGTAGTGATCTTCGCCTCTTTCAGCAAATACTCCATACGGTTCTTAGGATAATCGATCGCCATAGGTAAATAAGCCGCACCCGCATACCCACAGGCCATCACGGAAACGATCTGCTCCCAGCCCTTAGGCAGAATGATCGCAACATGCTCGTTTGCACCTGCGGTCTTCTCTTCTATCAGGGCAGCGATCTGTGCCGAAGCATTATGCAGCTCTCCGTACTTCAAACGTAAAGAGGAAGTAATGACCGCTTCTTTCTCAGGTGTTTCGAGTGCTTTTTTCATACACTGAAGAGGAAGGTTTTCTGTCGGCAGCTCCTGTTCTGTTCTGTTATAGTTGGCATACACTTCATCACGTCTCTCAAAGATCGGCGAGTATCTGTCTATGATCACCTCTGTCGGGTCTTTCAACACGGCTTCTATAAGGTCTGTGTAGGTCTTGAACATGTTCTCTAACGATCTTTCTCTGAAAAGTTCATCAATACAGTCCCAGTTAATGATCAGTTCACCGTCTTTCTGCATGACCTGATTGTCTATCCAGACCTGCGGTGTCTGGGAAATGGTGAATTTTCTCTCTCCCATCCAGTCACAGGCGAAGTCGTTCAGTCCAAGTGTCGAAGTAAAGACCACCGGCATAGAACTCTCTCTACCCATAGAACGCATCTCTCTGAGTATCTGTACCCCGCCAATGGCATCATGCTGTAAATCATTGAGGAGCTGCGACTGCACCTCTTTCAAGTATTTATCGAAAGATTTAAAGGAAGGAATGTCGACTTCAAACGGGATCAACGACGTAAAGTCACCGATCACTTTATTGACATTTTTATGTACCTGTAAACGGTGGAAGTGTGTCAGGTTGATACAGAAGTGCGGGTCGTTGGACCAGGTTGCCAGTACCTTTCCATACAGGGCAAGCAAAACAGCCGTCGGCGTCACATTCATGCCTGCAGCGATTTCCTGGAAGCGTTTCCACTCGCCTTGATTCAAGCTGAATGAACGACGGTTGAATTTCGGTTTTTTTATTTCAACAGGCTGTTTCTCCAGTGCCAGAGTAGGACCGGAAGGCAGTGTTTCCAGACGCTCTCTCCAGTATTTCAGACTGTCATCAAAATGCTCTCCTTCTTTATGATCCTCTGCATACTTCAAATAGTCTTTAAAAGTGATCTCAAGTGGTTCCAGATCGGTATCTGGCAAATTGTAATAGTGGTGCAGGTCTTCGAGTATAATGAACATGGAAGAGGCATCACAGACAAGCATATCGACATAAATGTGGATCTTCTTTTTCTTGTTTGGCAGGAGATAGGCATCCATAGAGACAAGCGGCAAGGCTGTCGGGTCCGGAATGGTGGTGAGTTTTCTTTCTCTCTCTACTTTCAGGTAAGTCTCTACTGCATCTACAGGCATTTGGCTCAAGTCAGTCGGTACCAGTTTCTGATACGGCACCTCTTCGATCACCTGCTGTGTAATATCTTCATGCATCACACACCGCAGCATTTCATGTCTCTCTACCAGTTTGTTCCAGGCATGTTCCAAACGGTTAAGGTCAAGGTGGTCTGCCGCAATTTCCGCATACGCAAAACAAGGTGTATTTCCAAGTGTCAGGTCAGGACTTCTACCCAGAAGATAAGCCTGCTGAATGTTCGTCAGAGCAAACTTCTCATACTTGTTCTCTTTCGAAGGCACTAACGGCGGGAGTTCTACTTTACTGCGGTGTGTCCCGTCAGAATTTTCCATAAGTGTACGTATGTACGGTACCAGTTCTTTAATACTCGGGTAGTCATAAAAGGCGACCAGGGAGATATCGACCTGAAATTTCTCTGCAATACGCTCCTGAAGTTCTACCGATGCCAATGAGTCCAGACCAAAGGCCATAAAGTTCTTCGTCTCACTCATACGGTCTTTTGCTGTCTGTGTGATCTCGGCGATTTCATTCATCAGCCAAAAGCTGATCTCATCGCCTGCCACTGCCGTTTCAGGAACAGCTGCTTCTGCCGCTTCATCACCCTCCTGTACTTCTTTTCTGAGTCTTGCCAGAACTTTAAATCCATCATCCAGATAAGCCTGTTTATTGGCCTGTCTCTGGATCTTTCCAGAGGATGTTTTCAGTACCTGACCCGGACGGACCAGCACAATGTCATAAGCTTGAAGTTCACACTCGGAAGCAATGGACTCTATCATGGCATCAAAGACCGCCTCTTCATCGAGCTTTCTCATATGTGTACGCTGCACCTCCTGCACGATGACCAGTTGTTCTCTGTCATCAATGTCTAAACTAAAGGCTGCCGCATTTCCAAGACTGATGGCTTCATGGGCATTTCCGACGGTGAGTTCAATGTCCTGAGGGTAGTAGTTACGTCCACGGATGATCAGCAGGTCTTTGGCACGTCCGCAAATGTAGAGTTCACCCTCATGCAGGAAACCGAGGTCTCCGGTTCGGAGGTAAGGACCTGTTTTGGTATCGGAAGTAAAGGCATGGAAATCTTCTTCGGTTTTTTCAGGATTTTTCCAATACCCCTGGGTAATACTCGAGCCTCTTGCCCACACTTCTCCTACTTTGTCTTCAGACAGTGTTTCAAGGCTTTCCTGTTCCACAATGATCACTTCATGGTCTGTCCAGGTATGTCCGCTTGAAACCATCTCCTGGGTAGAAGCATCTGCCTGCTCTTTAACGGTAATGGTACCTTCCTGAATGTCATAGGAATCGATCGTCAGAATTTTTGCAGCTTCATTGACATCTCCGGCAGTCAGCAGCAATGTCGTCTCCGCCATACCGTAGGAAGGGAAATGTGCCTTGGCATTAAAGCCACAGGCTGCAAACTTTTCAGAAAACTTTCTAAGTGTCTCAGCGTGTACAGGCTCGGCACCGTTAAGTGCAAGTTTCAGTGTACTCATATCAAGATCTTTCAAGTCTTCATCGGCTATCTTCTCTACACAGAGTTCATAGGCAAAGTTCGGACCGGCAATAGCCGTTGCCTTATATTTATCGATCATCTCTATCCATCTGATCGGTTTCTGTAAGAAATAGGCAGGTGCCATAAATGTGACTTCCGTACCCGAATAGATCGGCTGTACGACACCGGCCATCAGGCCCATGTCGTGAAAATGCGGTAACCAGCTCACGCCAATGGTATCTTCCGTATAGCCGCAGGAAGTGTAAATAACTTCCATGTTGCTCATAAGATTGGTATGGGAAACCATAACCCCTTTGGGATTACCAGTAGAACCGGAAGTGTATTGCAGGAAAGCAATATCATCAGCATCTATAGCCGCTGCTGCTTTGTCTACCTTCTCATTGTCTGTCTCAGCCAAACTTTCGGAGTCTGACTCTAACCATAGAAGTGAAGAAAGTGTTTCATCTGCTTCAAAAAGCGGCTTTGAAACCTGTGCTGCTTTCACAGAAGTCATGACGATCGCTGCATCGGCATCGGCAATAATGGACTTAAGTCTGGTCAGTTTTTGGTTTTTACGCGGCGGGTAAGCAGGTACAGCGACCAGTCCGGCATAGAGACAGCCGTAAAAGGCTGTGACGAATTCAAGTCCCGCAGGGTACAGCATAAGCGCACGGTCACCCGGCTGGCATTTTTCCAAAAGATCTGACGCGATCTTTCTGGCAGCTGCATCTACTTCTGAGAAAGTTAAAGTAATAGGCGCTGTCTTTTCATCTTCTATATATCTGTAAACGATATCGTCAGGTTTTTCATGTGCTAAATGTTGCAGTTTTTCTATAATAGTAGTGTATTTTTTCATTGTTCGTTCCCCCGAAGCAGCATCTTAAATAATATATTGCGTATACTATATCCAATTATCATAGAAAAAATGCTTTCTTTTAAACTATTTTCATAAGTATATTGAATCTATAATAACAAATGATATAGGAAAGAAGTATAACTTATTTTCTACTTGATGATATAGGCATTTTTGAAAAAAAAATTTCTCAAAAACGCCCTTTTTTCATTAAAATAAAAGTGCTATTATGAAATCTGCTTCTGATCTGCCTGCAAAACTATTCTGAAAAGATCATTTTTACGACATATTCTGTGGCGAGTACTTTATGCAGATTTTCTCTGTATGCTTCAAGTTCTGTATGCTTTTCCAATTTTTTACTTTTATAGAAATGCATATTCATATTTGAAACTATTTTTTTCACTTCAGTCAAAGACGTGGTCACACCGATCTCCAAGATCTGTTTCTGGTTTGCAATAAGGTAGGCATAATGTCTTACCAGCAGCATCGTAGCCACTTTATGATTGATGGCATAGAAGGAGAGAAGGAAATTGGACCCTACTTCATCATAGGCAGCGAAATCCGCCTCTGTGATCTCCGATTTCCTCATCTCAAAGTTGAGCAGTTTTTCAAATACTTCCTGCCTGACTCTCACAGAAAAGAACAAACCTACAAAGCCTTCTTTATATTCACATGCCAGAAAAAGATTGGCGGGGTGCATAGCCCAGGCTTCAAACTGTTCGATCTTAAGCTGTGAGTAGAGATGATTGGTCGCATTGTGCAAGTCCATGTTGAGTTCAAAAAGTGCATGTGCTTTTTGTATGTCACGTATGGGGTACACTTTCAGCTCATCCAACTGCATCATTTCTGAAGGAAAATTCAAAATGAGCTGTTTTGATCTGCTGAGAATATTGTTCATACCCACGGTACAAATGAGATTTTCCACTTCCTCTGTTGAGTAATGATCCCAGCAGGGTAAGGCTTCATGGGTACTTTTTTGAAAATATTTAAGAATACTGAGTAGTTTTAAAGTGTTAGGTTTGGTGGTATTCCGTTCCCAGCGGCTTAACGTCACAGTGTCAAGGTTTTCAAAATTCTCTTTATCATGGTTATAAAGTTCAGAGACCAGCTCTTCCTGTGTCGTATGGGCATTCTCTCTACACTGTTTTAAATATTTGTAAAAATCCAACGAAACACCCCATGTTACTTAGTTCTTCATAGTATATCAAAGTTGACTTAGACATTATATCACCCCACTAAGTAAATAACTAGGCATTTGTGCCTATTTTTTTTCTCTTTAAATGCCCTTACCTTTTTCTTCAAATCATGTTAAAGTTGTATAAATTAAATACGAAGGACTTAACATGGCTGAGCAAATTAAAAAAATCGAAAACGAACTTCACAATTTTGAATATGGATATGAAAATGGTCTTATTACTAAAAAAGAGTTTGAAGAACTGACGACATCACTTGTTTTTGAACTACACGCATTGGCGGAAAAAATTTAAACCGAATTCAGCGTATGCATTTCAACATTCTACTCTTTTTCCATACTATTATAATCATGAAAAAAGAGTAATATAAGTACAGATGAATAAATATTCTCATAAAACTGTATAATCCTCAAAAAGTATTCCTTTTCTCTACACATTCATAATTTTTTTTGATAATTAATCAATATTTAAATATATTCTTGACATTAACTTTCCATTAAACTATACTTTTGCTATTGAAATTTAAAAACAACAAGGAAACAAGATGAAAAGAACATCAACACTCGTTAAACACGGAATCGTATTGTCACTACTGACTTCAACACTGCTACACGCAACAAACGGAGACAATCTCATTGCCGTTGGTGCAAAATCAAGAGGTATGGGTGGTACAGGTATTGCCGTTTCTCATGGAGCAGAAAGTACACTAAGTAACCCAGCAATGATCACTTCGGTAGAAGGAACAGAGATCTCATTTGGTGGTACATTGTTCATGCCAGATATCGATGCCACAATTTCAGGAGCTATGCTCCCTCCACAGAGCAACGGAACAAGTGCTGCCGATACAAACATTATTCCGGAAGTTTCCATTGCACACAAGATCAATGATAACTGGTATATCGGTGCAGGTATGTTCGGTACTGCGGGAATGGGTGTTGACTATAGAGATTCAATCCTTGACCCTATGGTAGGTCAATTCGGTAACTTTAATATGATAACAAACCTGCAGTTACTTCAGTTTGCCATTCCGGTTGCCTATAAATATGAAGGTTTTTCAATTGCTGTCGCACCAATTCTTCAGTATGGTAACCTTGACATTAACTATAGAATGCCTAATCCAATGACCGGTGCTATTGATAATATCGGTAGTGGTCTCGCTCAGGACTTCGGTTTTGGTTTCACGGCAGGTGCATCATATGACTTCAACAACGGTCTTGTACTCGGTGCCATGTATAAATCAGCTATCGGTATGGAATATGACAAACAACTTACAACTGCTATGGCTCCTTTTACAGGTCAGGGAATTCCATTGGATATTGGAAATAAGCTTGAGCAACCGGCAGAATACGGTGTAGGTTTAGCCTATTCTATGGAAGGTCACACAATTGCATTTGACTACAAAAAAATAGAGTGGTCAAAGGCAGACGGTTATGGTGATTTCGGTTGGGAAGACCAGGATGTCTTTGCTGTCGGTTACCAGTTTGCACAGGACAACTGGGCAATTAGACTGGGTTACAACTATGCAGACTCTGCTGTTGTCAATTTGACTGAAACAGGAAACGGTGTTGCTTCTGCACTCAACTTCTTTAATGCACTCGGATTCCCGGCTACTGCTGAACAGCACTATACAGTCGGTGGGACTTATGACTTAACAGATGCATTCGGAATTGACCTTGCATACGTTTATTCACCAACAAATGATGTCATACTTGATACTCCGGCATTCGCAGGATCATTCGGTATTGATACAGTTGCTGCTTCTCACCAGGAGAACTCAGTTTCTGTACAACTTACATATAACTTCTAAAAACAACTTCCCGCCGCTTGGCGGGAAAGCTTTTCCAGCCTTCTCGTAACATTCTTTTATTCCACTCATATTTTTTCACTATTTACTTTCTATTTTCAACAATATTAGTATAAAATATAATTATCTATATTAATATAGTTCATCAATAATATGGGCACCTCTAATAATCCTATATGTTCATAACAATACTAGCTTCTGTCTAGGCTAGGCACTCTTTTGAAGTCCTAGCCGTAGCTAAGTCAAAAAAGAGTAACGACGCATAGGCAGAAGCTAGTATTGCCCATCGGGTGGGCTTTGCAAACGCAATCTTTCACAAGATGCTTACTTCATCTTAGCTTTGGCTAGGATTTGAAAGCCTCTTGCAAAATCTTACATTTGCAAAATCCATTATGAGCGTATAGGATTGTTAGAGGTACCCATATAAAAAGGTAATATTTATGAAAAAACTACTCTCTCTCCTTCTTTTAGTCACTCTTAGTCTAACTGCATCTTCACTCAACATTACTGGTACCGTCGTCTCCGATAACCAAAAAATGATCGGTGCACGTTACATGGGTTATATCAAACACATTTACTTTAACATTGGAGACTCAGTCAAAAGAGAAGAGACACTTTTTGAACTTGAATCCGCAGAGTTTGATATTATGAAGAACCAGGCGGACCTTGCCCTGGAACAAGCAGATATCATGGTCGACATGTACAGAACCAGACTGGACAGTATACGCCGTGAAAAAGCCCTTATGCGTGTAAGAGGTCAAGACAACTCTGTTGACTGGAACAATATGGATATCACAGCAGATAATGTACAGGCTGGTCTTGCTGCCACACGTACTTTGGTCAAAAATGCTGCAGAGAAAGTAAAACAGATCGCTACCATCGCTAACTATCTGGAAGTCAAAGCACCCAATGACGGTATCATTGTACAAAAAGGTATCCGGGTAGGAGACCTCATTGTTCCCGGTATGCTCGCCATGGTACTCGTAGACCTTGACCACCTGGAAATAGAAGGACAGATCTCCGAAGCCGACCTTCTGCGTGTCAATAAAGGCGACTTCATAGACGTTACCATTCCTTCCATTCATTTCAATACCAGAGGCCGCATCAAATCCGTCGTCCCCTCAGCCAACCCCATGACCCACACCTTCACCATCAGAGTTTCATTCCACAAAGGAGAACATAAAGTTTTTCCGGGGATGTACGCGAAGTTGAAGATAGAGTATGAAAATGAGGAATAGGTTAAAACCTGATATTACTTCTGATTCCAAGTACCACATCGGAATCTCTCTGCTCTTCTGCAGGATTGACATATTGTAAGTCTCCCGTAATATGTAACCAGGGAGTGACCTCAACATTGTAAAACAGTTCCGTTCCATACTCTTTTCCTCGTTCCCATCCGTCCCC
>JALSUP010000211.1:0-23553 GCA_027071315.1 Sulfurovum sp. | reverse complement strand
CGGAATCTCTCTGCTCTTCTGCAGGATTGACATATTGTAAGTCTCCCGTAATATGTAACCAGGGAGTGACCTCAACATTGTAAAACAGTTCCGTTCCATACTCTTTTCCTCGTTCCCATCCGTCCCCAGTGGGAATGCATACGAGAACCCAAAAAACATGACAATATGCCATATTTTTCCACTCACTTCTTTTCCTAAACTATAATACAGAAAAAAGATAAACAATGGGTAGAAGCAGATACAAAATATATGAACCGACACATCCACACTTTATGACCTGTACTGTACTTAATTGGCTACCTATATTTACACGTAAAGAGAGTGTAGAGATAATCCTTGATAGTCTTAAATATCTACAAAAAGAAGAAAATTTAAAGCTCTATGCCTATGTGATATTGGAAAACCATCTACATCTTGTAGTACAAAGTGATGATATAGCAAAAAGTATGAGACACTTCAAATCTTTTACTACCAAAGCACTACTCAAGCTTTTACACAAAGAGAATGCAGAGACATTACTCAAACAGTTTCAGTTTTATAAAAAGGCACACAAGAGAGATAAAACCTATCAGTTATGGCAAGAAGGGTATCAGCCTAAACTGATACAAACAGATGCGATGATGATCAATAAAATAAAGTATATACATGAAAACCCTGTCAAGCGTGGCTATGTAGATGAGGCTAGCCATTGGAGGTACAGTTCTGCCAGGGATTATGAAGGGGTATCAGGTTTGATTGAAGTGGAGAGGTTTTGGTAGTTTAGATTCTCGTATGCATTCCCACCGGGGACGGATGGGAACGAGCTAAAAACCTTATAATCTAACATATTTTATAACGTTATTCGTTGTAGCAACATTTGCGAGCCATAAAACTGTACCCTTCAATAGAAAACCTTATAAAATATTCTAAAATGGGATGTTTTATAAGGAAAACTACAAAAGAGAATGTATCTCTTACGTGAAATTAATTATCTAAGTCTCTTGCACCACAAGACTTGCAAACACATTCACAGCTTCAGTAAAATTCATTCCTAAAGATTTTAAAATAGCTTTTGCTTCATTAAATACCATATGGTGTGTAATGTCAAGAGCTAGGCACTACTCAACACTATTTGGATCAAAATAATAAAAAGGTTTTTGCTCGTCAATGAACATTTCCTGATCCAAAACATCCAATACTTTGATAAAAACCTGTAAAGATATTTTTCCTATTTCACCATTTTCAAGTTTTGAAAGCGTTTGTCTGGAAATACCGGCTTTTTTGGCCAAAACACTTTGTGAAAGTTTTTTTTCTTTTCTGATATTTTTGATCTTCTCTGCAATTTCATAAAATTCCATTTGAAATATCCTTATACGCTTTGTCTATGTTTTCATTCAATGAAAAATCTATGATAGCAATGAACTTCTTTCCAAAGTCAACAAAATCTCTATGCACATTTGTATAGTCCACTATTTCAGACCTTAGTTTGACGACTGCTTCAATACACGTATTAAATGCCTCTTTTGACTCACTTTCATTCAAAAGACAATACATTTGTCCAAATTTCAGAAGCTCATTTTTTGAACTCCATACTTTTTTACCGAACATGGTCAATGCAGGTTTGTCTCTGGGTAAATAGAGACAGGTATTGACGACATCATACGCCGGTGCCAAAAAACGTTTTTTAAGATCTGAAGTATACAGCATGCCAAAATTCTTTAAATGCGCATCACCGTTTTTCAGCAGAACGTTCATCACCAGAAGTTTAAAAAACAGTTGCAGGTCTTCCTCCTTCTGTGTAGATATCTTTGCGATAGCTTTTGCTATTTTTTCATAACTTCCACTATATTTACTCTCTTTATTCAATGCAAAAAGGACACAAAATTCTTCAAATCCGTAAAAACTGTCATCTGCTTGTTCATAGGTAAATTTTTCCATTACAAAAAGCTTTTTATTGTCAGAGAGCCAAAACGGTGCAACAGGAATACCGGCATAGGTTAAAGATTTCATACAAAAGTATTCATTTTCAGCTAAATGAGGATATTCCTGGGAAAAACTTTTAATGACATACTCTTTTTGTGTCAAGGTAACCCTGTCT
Source organism: Sulfurovum sp. (assembly GCA_027071315.1). Taxonomy (GTDB): domain Bacteria; phylum Campylobacterota; class Campylobacteria; order Campylobacterales; family Sulfurovaceae; genus Sulfurovum. The sequence continues at coordinate 21,476 of JALSUP010000211.1, read as the reverse complement.
TTGAGCTGTGCCAATACTTTTGGCTGTACCCCCGAAATAGCTGATTGTTCCAAAAATATGCGTACAAGTTTCGCAAAAATATCTGTATCATTATTGTGCAGTACTTCATCTAACTCAAGACTTGGATGATCACTCTTTTTTGAATGATCTTCATAAGTAAGATAGCCTTCTATGGTGCGGGAAAGATATTTAAAGAGAATATAATCATTTAACTCCCCATACTCTTTAGTGAGTAGATTTTTAAAGAGTTCAAAAAGATAACCCTCCGGCATATTCATATCGAAAATAGGATGTATGTGATATGTGGAAAGGTAACTTTTAGAAGTATAAGGCATCGTTAAAGAGATAGGATTATCGTTTGTATAGTTAAACACATATTCCTGCCTGCCTGCATCATAATTCAATGATCCTGCAAGCTGTTTATTTGCCAATACCTTTAACATTCGCTTCCTTATTGTTAACTTTAGTTTACATTATAACAATAATTATATAATATGTCAAATAATATTAACATTTTATATATTCCCATTCGTCTCCATTGCGAACGAGCTAAAGGCACACAAGTATACAGATAGGTTGGGATTTGACGGTGGATAAATCCACCCTACTTCTTGTCTCTGAACTTCGGTGACAAGATCGCTGAGATATTGTCGGTAATGACACACCAGGAACCCTTCTTGACTTCCAGTTTATTTAAAAAGTACTTATCTGGCATCATGGCGCGGGCATTGTCCATCAGTACAGGGATGAAAAAGAGTGAGACCAGGGTTGCCGCCATGGAACCGAAGATCAGCGCTACACCGAGACCGCCGAATATCGGGTCGGTCGCGAGCAGCAGTGAACCGAGTATGATGGCAACGGCAGTCAGCATGATAGGCTTTGCTCTCGTAGCGGTAGCCACAGCAATGGCACGTTTCTTCTCCATGCCCTGTTCGGCTATGAGTGACTTGGCAAAGTCGATGAGCAGCAGTGATGAACGTGCCGAAATACCCATAAGGGAAATGAACCCGATGAGTGAGGTTGCCGTGAGGAAAAAGTGGGTGTCTGTGGCATAAAGCTGTATTTTGTCTGTGACCCAGTGTCCGGCGATCACCCCGATAATGGAAAGGAAAGAACCAATAAGCACAATACCGCTCAGGGCAAATGACTTATAGTACACCACCATCAGCAGGAACATCAGTACCAGTGCAGAGATAAATGCCCCGCCAAGATCACGGAAAGTATCCAGGGAGACTTTCATCTCTCCGTCCCAGCGTAGAAGCATTTTGGCACCGCTTTTGTGGTCTACCACATCAAGATCGAACATAAAAGTATTGATACCGTCTATTTTAGCAACATCATATTTTTGCCACAACTCTTTGAGCATTTTATCACGTGCTTCCAGCAGAGGATAGACCTGGGAGACCATGTCACATTCTGCAGTGATGGTCACCATGTTCTTCAGGTTTTTTCTAAAGATACTCGGGCTTGACTCCACTGCTGTGACCCTGATGATCTCTGAGAGCGGCACCATCATTCCTTTGACATTCATCAGTTTCAAAGAGGAGAGTTTGTTGAGCAGTGCGGCCTTGTTATCGAATTCGATCATACGCGTCTGCTCATCCAGACGCAAAAAGATCGGTATCTGGTCTTGCTGATCACGTGTGTTCTTCACGGCAATAGGCATCCCCTTAAATGCAAGAAAGATGATCTGGTTCACCTGATCGACAGAGAGACCGGAGCGAATGATCTTCTCTTTGTCAGGGACAAGATCATATTTGGTATAAAGGTCATCCTGCATAATATCAATGTCGACCAGACCTTCCGTCTCAGACAACACAGCCGCAATATCCTCCGCCGTTTTACGCATGACTTTAGCATCTTTTCCATACAGTTCTATGACAATGGTTGCAAGGGTCGGAGGCCCTGAAGGCATTTCCGTGAAGCGGATACTGGTGTTGGGGACCAGTGCCCCACAGGCTTTATTGATAAGCGGCCTGATACGGTGTACCATCATAAAAGAGGGCTCATCACGCTGATGTTTGTCTGTCAGGTTAATGACGATCTCCGCCTGGTTCTTCAGGGCTTTCAGAGCAGAACCTTTGACCAGTCCGGCATAGTCCAAAGGCGCCCCCTGACCCAGAAAGACTTCCATATCGGTGACTTCTTTCTCTTTGGTCATGTAGTCCACAACACAACTCGTGACCTTTTTGGTCTCTTTTATAGATGCATTGGTAGCCGTATCGACATAAATGGTAAAGGTATTCGCAGATTTACCCGGAAGCATTCTGGCAAGGACAAGTTTGGAAGGAATCATCATCACGGAACCTGCCATGGCCATAAGGACGAGCATGATCACAATGAGTTTGTTCCGTTTTTTAGAGAGGATAGTGTAAATAAAGTTTTCCATTACTGTTCATCCTCCTCTTTCTTTTTAAGGGTGAGTACCATATCTTCCGGGATATCCGGAGACTTCGCTTCAGGTTCTTCATGAGTTTCATGCTTTTTGAACTTGATGAATTTTCGTGCCAGATAGGGTGCAAAAACATAGGCAACAAAAAGTGAGACTGCCAGTGCAACAGGCACATTCAGAGGAATGGGCTTCATGAACTGCCCCATCATTCCCCCGACAAAAGCCATGGGGATCATGGTCAGCATAATGGCAATGGTGGCAATGTTGGTAGAGGGGCCTATCTCATCGGTCGCCCGTATGATGATCTCGTCAAACTCCAATCCTTCAGACTCTTTAAGATGCAGATGTCTATGGATATTTTCAATGACGATAATGGCATCATCCACGATCAGTCCCAGACTCAGCAGGAAGGCAAAGAGCGTAATACGGTTAATGGTCTGGTCTGTCATCATGGCCAGGAAAAGTGTGGCCGCCAATATCATCGGTACCGCGATGGTCACGACCAGTGACTCTCTCCAACCCAGGAAAGGGATAAGAATAAGCGCAATAATAAAGATGGTAATAAGCAGGTGGTGTACCAGTTCATTGACCGCTTCATTGGCCCGTTCTCCATAATTTCGTGTCACGATGAACCCTACCCCATGTGCCCGCAATTCTTCTTTGACCGCCTGCAGCTCTTCAATGGCCTCTTCTGCAATATGCACCGCATTGGTTCCTTTGAGTTTGGAGACCGTCATGGTGATCTGATGACCGGCATTTCTGAAAAGAGCTGCTTCATTCGTACTCTGTTCTTCCTCTTTCTCTTCCGTTTCAGCTTCTTTTTCATGTCCCGGACGATAGGTGATGTAGGCATTACGGTAATTTTGTATGTCGTAAGAGTAATCAACTGTGGCAATATTTTTCAGATAGATCGGAGACCCCATATATTGTGCAACGATCAACTCCCTAAGGTCATCAATATCGTCAATGGCATTTTTCACACCAAACACGACCAGTTGTCCTGTTGCTGTCTGCGTGTCTATCTGCGGAGCATTGGAGGAGATAGACTTTACAGCCTGGGCGATCTGCCCCAGTGAAATATGGTATCCGGAAAGTTTATTCAGGTCTACCAGGATATTGAACTGCGGACGTTTGATCCCTTTGAGTGTGGTTTTGGAGACATTGTCCAGTGCATTGATGTCCTGCTGTATGTCACGTATCATTTTATAGAGTTTAATGGTCTCTTCCGGTCTGTTGGGACTGTCATCTATCTTGTAAAAAGCGACGGTTAAAATGGGAATATCGATGTCAATATCAAAAGGTTTGACCAGAGGCGGCATTGTTCCCTTTGGTAACTTATCCATGTTCTGCATGACCTTATCATAAAGCTTGAGGTTGGAGGATTCTCTGTTCTCTCCGATGAAATACTGTACATTGACCATACCAAAGTTGTTCATGGCCGTACCATACACATGCTGTACCCCTTTAATTTCACGGATACGCCGCTCCAAAGGTTTGATGACCACATTGTTGATCTCTTTGGGACTGGCACCGGGGATGGCAACGATCACTGAACCGCCGGAGACTTCAATTTGCGGATCTTCCTCTCTTGGCATGACTTCCAGTGAGATGTATCCGAGCATAAGTATCGCCGCTGCCAAAATAGGGGTAAGCGGATTACTTAAAAAGGATTTTGCAAGGTGGCCGGCAATATTTTTTATTTTATAATCTTCCATTCATTTATTCTATCCAAATAATTCATAATAATAAGTATAAATTATTGAAAAAATTAACTTAAATGTTATATTTATATGACATAATACAGTTATCAAAATTTAAAGGATACTTATGATCAAATCGATTTCTAAAATCACGATCGCGTTGGCCGTCATGCTTGTTTCGGCTGTTTCACTTCAGGCAGGCAGTGTCAATGCCTACTACTCGGCAACATACAAAGATGTAAAAGCTGTCAAATCAGCCCTTGGTAAAGCAGGATTTCAGGTACTTTCTACTTATTCTCCTGCCGGAAAATCAAACCTGAAAGTCATTTCATATACGAATGCGTCACTTAAAAGTATGGCAAGCAAACCAAAACGCGGTTTTGCTGCAGTTCAAAAAGTTATGGTTGACTCCAAAGCAAAAACGGTACTTGCCACAAACCCGACATACTGGCTAAAGGCATTTTTACAGAAAAACTTTAAAGGTGGCGATGCTGCGATCAAAGCTTCTTTGACAACAGCACTGGGGAAACTGACCCCCACAGCCGATAAACTCAGCAGCGGAAAACTTTCCGGTTATCATTTTATGATGGCTATGCCTTACTACGAAGATATGCTGGAGCTTAAGAAGGGTGCAAAATCTGTTAAAAATGCACTTTACTCTCTCAAACTGGCGAACGGTGCCACACTTTACGGTGTGAACATGGGTAAATCGACGGAAGGTTTCATTAACAAGATCGGTGCAGATAAAGCCCTGGTCCTCCCCTATACGATCCTTATAGAAGGCGGAAAAGCATATGCCCTGCATGCAAAATACTATCTTGCCATTGCATACCCACAATTAACCATGGGTCAGTTCATGAAAATATCAAGTGTCCCTGATGCGATCGAGAAAAAACTGAAACAGTCAGTAAAGTAATATCTTCCAAGACAAAGCATCTTGCTTTGTCTTAGTTTAACAACATCTCTTCCAGTGTCACTCTCACATTTTCACCCAAAGCATTTACATCATAGCCACCCTCCAAGAAGAAAATAGACGGTATCTCTTTTTTCGAGTCAAGTATGAGACGTACGATCTTTCTGACGCCTTCAGTCGTTACATTTAACTGTGCCAAAGGGTCACTCTCATGCAAGTCGTAACCGGCAGAGACTAAAATGATGTCAGGGTCAAAACGATCCACATAGATCGGAAGGTCATTGGCATAAATATCCAGCACTTCCGTATCTCCACCGTCAGGCATCATCAGAAAATTGGCTGTGAACCCTTCTCCGCTTCCGATACCCCTCTCTTTTTCCATACCCGTTCCGGGGTAGGCGAAAGCCTGATGGGAAGAGAAATAAAAGACAGTATCATCCCCGTAAAAGGCATCCTGGGTACCATTGCCATGGTGCACATCGAAGTCAATGATCATCACCTTTTCATACCCCACACTCTGAGCATAGCGTGCAGAAATAGCAATGTTGTTAAAAAGGCAGAAGCCCATCGCCTGGGAAGGTCTTGCATGATGCCCGGGAGGTCTAACAGCACAAAAAGCCCTTTGAAATGTTCCCTTCTTTACGCCGTCTATGGCGACCACACCTGCACCTACGGCTGTACGTGCAGCATCATAAGAGTCTTTTGAACAGATGGTATCACTGTCAATAGACGTACCGTACTCACTGGCTTCATATACCAGCTGTACATGCTCCGGTGTGTGTATACGTTCGATCATCTCTTCCGACACAGCAATAGGAGATATTTGTATAAGCTGCTCCTTTAACGGTTCTACTGCTTCATTAATGGCAATAAGACGCTCTTTTGACTCAGGATGACCCATTCCCGTATCGTGTGCAAGATAGATCTCATCTGTAATATAGGCTACTTTTATGTCTGAGGACTGCATCTTTTCTCCTTTATGGGTACCTCTAATAACTGTTTTTTAAGTGCATCCACTTCCTCGCGCAAAGCTTTGACTTCTGCTCTCAATGCACTCAGTGCATCTAAAGTCTCTGTCATTTCATCTTCCTCTTTTTCATCCAGTGGTACGATCTGCGCTTCTATCTTTTTTTCACTCTCGTCATCATAGAGAATATAAGTGACCTCTCTGCCTTTTTCATTGAAAACATCTGACTTGACTTCTCCGGTCTTGATCATTTTCATGACATTGAACATACTCAGTTTGTGTTTGACGGCATAGGCCTTGATCGTTATTCTTTCCATTCTCTACTCCTTGACCTTCATTATACACAATTGATTTATACTTCTCTGATATAATCAGAAAAATCCCGTCATAAGGGACACAACAAGGATACACATGAGAACAACACTCACAAAATTAACATGGCTCGCACTGATATCGGTCTTTTTTTCCAACTATGCTATGGCAGAAGCAGCACCTGTCATTGATGCAAAAGTCGATGTGGCACTCAAAAAATTCGAAGAGCAAAAAGGGGCAAAAGATTTCTTGAAGAAAGCCTACGGCGTACTGGTCTTCCCTTCTGTGGTCAAAGGCGGCTTCGGGATCGGCGGTGAGTATGGCGAAGGTGCCATGCGTGTAGACGGTAACACGACTGCTTACTACAAGATCACCTCTGCTTCATTCGGTTTTCAGCTCGGACTTCAAAAAACCTCTTACATCTTTGCATTTGCAAACAAAGAAGTACTGGACAATTTCATGAAAAGCAACGGCTGGGAAGCAGGTGTTGACGGTTCTGTCACCGTAGCCAAATGGGGCGCAGGAAAAGACATCGGTTCCATCTCTTTTGAAAAGCCTATTTATGCCTTTGTCTTCGGTGCGAAAGGGTTTATGTACAACCTCACTTTCGAGGGTACCAAATTTACAAAATTCCAGCCTGCCGAGTAAGAGAACATCATGAGAAAACAGAGACTATTACAGACATTTGCCATACTTCTGCTCTTCATGAACACGGCTCTGATGGCAGAAAATGCAGCACAGATCGATGCCAAAGCGGACAAGGTCATTGAGGTCTTTAAAAAGAAACACGGGGCGGCCAAATTTCTTTCCGAAGTCAAAGGCTACATTGTTTTCCCTTCGGTGATCAAAGGCGGTTTTATTGTCGGCGGTGAATACGGTGAGGGTGTGCTCCGCGTCAATGGGGAATCGCAGGCTTACTACAGTATCGCGTCGGGTTCGGCAGGGTTTCAGCTGGGTGCACAGAAGGCATCGTACATCATCGCCTTTGCTTCACAGAAGGCACTGGACAACTTTAAAGTAAGCGACGGCTGGGAAGCCGGTGTAGACGGGGTGGTCACGGTCGTAGACTGGGGTGCGGGGAAAGACATCTCCTCCATCTCTTTTGAAAAACCCATCTACGCCTTTGTCTTCAACGCCAAAGGGCTCATGGGAAGCCTCTCCATCGAGGGCAGCAAGTTCACGAAGATACAGCCGGGCGGTACCACCGTCTACGACGAACTGGACAAACTGACCGACTAGGAGGTTCACAGGCCTCTCAGCGCCTCAGGTGTTGAACCTCTCTTTGTAGGCACACTTCTGACACAACTCCTCCACTGCTTTCCCCTCTTTGAAACCGGCTATCATCGCCTGTGTACGCTCTTTTGCCAGAATGTCAGAGAGGGTTTCCTCATGCAGGTCACCCAGTTCGATGACCCCGTCACAGTCCAGACAGCAGGGCACTACTTTTCCGGATGCCAATATGGCGATATGCGACTGCAGGCCCTGACAGGTACCGTGGCCGTAATTTTCATTTTTCAGAGAGGGCCATTCAAAGTAGTTGTCAAAATGCAGCAGTATTTTGTTGTCCAGGCGTAGGGACTTGGGTCTCTCTTTGTAGACCCTGTCGATGTTCAGGTCAATTTCAAATGCGCTGGAAAGCATCTCAAAGAGTTGACTGTTAAAGTCACGTTCAGACATCAGTTCATCCAAATTCCAGAGACGAAGGTTTATGAACAGTTCTTTCTTCGCTGCCACTTTATTCCTGCACAGGTCAAGTACCGGTTGCATATACTGTTCCAGTGTGAGTGAAGTATCGTTCTTGTTGAAACTGTTCAGAGAGATATTGATCTGCTTGACCGCGGGGTGAAAAAGTGTTTCATCACGGTGTTTTTTGAGGAAGTAGCCAGAGGTGGTCAACATGGCTTTGAGACCATGTTTGTGAATGACATCCAGATAGTCATGCAGGTTTGACTGTGTCAGCGGGTCGCCCAGAACATGACAGGCGATCTCTTTGGTGTAGGGTTTGAGCTGGGTGATGAGAGATTCAAAAAAAGGCAGATCCATCTGCTTGACAGGAAGCTCTTTTGTGGGGCAGAAAGAGCAGCTTAAACCGCAGACATTGGTGATCTCTATGTAGGTACGGTAAAACTTCAAGTGACTACTTTCTCTCTATACAATGTGAGAGTTCGCTGAGACTCTTTGTGCTTCTAATACATTTCATTTCAGATTGCAGTAAGACAATATTTTCATCAAATTCATCCATGACCTTTGTGCGGACTTCCGGTGTCCAGGAGTCAATGTGGTTACGTGTATCTTCCGAAACCTCTTTTTTGAGCGCAAGCACGGACAACAAACAGGCATTGGCTGCATCTGCCGTTTCAGCCTGCTGTAAACAGACTCTCGTCTTTTTCATCGCTTCAAGCATCTTCGGAAGCAGTACTTTTTCTGCTTCAAAAATATTTTTACCTATTTTGTTACGCCAGTACTGCTTTTGTTTCTCACTCATATCATCTTCTGTATGATCATTCATTTTAAACATTTCATGCATCTCTTTATTGACCCTCACCAGTAAAGAGGCGAACTCTTTGGGAGGCTTGATACTTTTTGTTTTTATATTTGTTTTAAAGAGTGAAAATTTCTCAACCGGGTAGTCAGGCAAGAGACACTTGGAAGGTTCAGGCTTTATATCGAGCACCACTTCAACTGCCTTTTTCTGATAATAGATACCGAGCAGATAGTGTTCCACCAGTAAAGGGATACCTTTATAGAGACATTTCTTTACACCCTCGCCTTCCCAGACATCACAGGTATACCCGGCAATGGTCTCCTGACCTGTTTTTTCCATGCCTTTGAGGTAGTACTCTTTAAAGTTCCCCTTTGGCATCGGACGTTCCAAAACTTTTTCTGTTTCAAAGTCTACATCAAAACGCTGTTTATTTTCAAACTTCTCACAGACATGAACACGATGGATATGATGTATCGTCCCTGTAGTGATCTCTTTATACTGCTCTTCAACCAGTGCTTCCACACCCCAGTTTTTAAAGCGTAGTTTTCCCTTACCTTCAATGCTAATGTTGGTATCGTCTGTCAGTACCCCGGCACCGCTGATACTGAAATGGACCATACCCGTTTCAACATCAAATTTTTTCTCAGCAAATCCTGCTGCAAACAGCATCGCTGTTCCCAAACCAAAAAATAAAACAATGTTTTTACAGCGATCAAGACATGACATCAATTTCCCTTTAGCCTTTATGCAAGGTAAGATTTCATGGCATTGTAACATAATGTATTTAAGTGATTTGCCCTGTTTTTTCCTACTCTCCCGGCATACACTGTTTCAGTGCAGCAAAAGTGGAAGCTTTTTCAATGCAGGGAAGTGCCTGTTCAAAGGCATCGATCTCTTTGAGTAACTTTGATTTTATTGTATTGTTCCATTTTGTATGGTGCTCAGGGTCTTCACTGTCTGCTTTCTTTTCACAGATATTGGCTTCCTTGACAGAGTCTGCATTTTGAAAACATTTTTTAATGGCAGGTAGTTCTGCGGCGTCATCAAGTATCTCTTTTTTGGCACTTTCCAACATAGCATCTTCGCCACCCATGGCAGCCATAGCAGCATCTTTCATCGCTTTTTCCTGTGCCGGAGTCATTTTGGCATTCGGGTTGGCCATATCAAAACCTGAATTTTGCAATGCACCCATCGCTGCGGCCATGGCTTTCATACCATCCTGCATCTCTTTGGCTTTTTTCATACTTTCTTTTTTATCTGTTTCACTTAATGTACCTCTATCCAGATTTAACTTCTCTCCCATCATGTTTACCATCGGATACTCAGGCAGTTTAAAATCATCGTCACTCAGGGCTATATCAAAATCCGCCTTGGTTGCGACCTGTAGACTTTTCAAGCCCATAATGTTCGATTCGACCCGAAGTGGTACGCCTTTATAGATACACTGTTTCACACCCATCAGATCCCAGACATCACAGGTATGACCCAGTACTTTGTCTGTACCTGTTTTCTTGCCGCCCATGCTTTTCATCATGGCTTCACCGGTCTGTTTTACATTTTTTCCGCCACCCATCATTGCATTCATGGCCATTGCCGGATTTTCCATTCTGACGATCGTTTTCTTCTTGAAATCAACGCGATACATGATCCCGTCGTTCATATACGTCATGGTATGTGTCTTCTCAACTTTGGTCTGACCACCCGTCGTCTCTTTTTTTACTTTGTTCTCTTCTGTCAGGTCTTTGACACCGAAGTTGTCGAAAATAAGCCTTTTTTTGCCTATGCCCTTGATCTTGACCATCCCCATGATATTGCCCGACTCTTTGATGCTGTACTCGATCTTACCGCTTTTTACATCATACTTTTTCATCATATCCGAACCGGCAAAAAGGAGAGAACTGCCTACTACCACTGCCAGTGAAATTTTTACTGTTTTTATCATTGTCTTATTCCTTTATTTTGTGAACATATCGAGATCTTTACTCATCTCGTCAAACTCTTTGTCAGCTTCGGCATCTTCTGCTTTTTGCTTTTGCTCTTGCTTCTCGGTATCTGCATTTGCACCCTTTATCATACCACCCAGGGCACCCAGCATCGCTCCAAGTTGTTCAACCTGTTTTGCTTCTTTTTCACTCATACCCTCAATTTCGATCTTTTTACCGCCTATATTGATCTGACTGCTTTTACTGTTTTGGGTCTTTTGAACTTCTGCTTTTTTCGGTGTAACCGGTACAACCACTGCTTCTTGTGCTTCAGGTGTATCTGCCTTGATCTCCTCTTCATGGTTAAGATTGCTCAGATCAAGTATCAGTTTGGAAGGATTTCCCGCTCCAACAGTAAAGGCTGCTTCTCCCATGCCTTCACCCACTTTGGCTTCAACTCTATACTTTCCGTCATCAAGTGTCAGTTTATATGTATCTGTACACTTCAGGGTTTTGTCATCAATCAACTGTCCACTGGCAGCATACACTTCATAAGAGACATTCACCGCACTGTCAGCACACTTGGCAGAGATATGAAACTGACCGAAAACTACATGTATCTTTGTCACTTCTCCGGGTTTTATCTCAAAAGGTGTGAACTTTGTAAAGTCATTATACGTTGATTTTAAAATATACTTTCCTACCGGGATCTGTGCACTTCCTACTGTTTTCTTTCTTGATGAAGCACTTCTGACACTCTCTCCAGGTTTCCCGTTGTCATCCTGATAGATGCCATGATAGGCAGCTACCCACTTGCCACCCTCTTTTTCCGATGCGGAAGTCTCAACGATACCGGTTTGCCCCATGACTACATGTATCTTTGTCACTTCTCCGGGTTTTATCTCAAAAGGTGTGAACTTTGTAAAATCATTATACGTTGATTTTAAAATATACTTTCCTACCGGGATCTGTGCACTTCCTACTGTTTTCTTTCTTGATGAAGCACTTCTGACACTCTCTCCAGGTTTCCCGTTGTCATCCTGATAGATGCCATGATAGGCAGCTACCCACTTGCCACCCTCTTTTTCCGATGCGGAAGTCTCAACGATACCGGTTTGCCCCATGACTACATGTATCTTTGTCACTTCTCCGGGTTTTATCTCAAAAGGTGTGAACTTTGTAAAATCATTATACGTTGATTTTAAAATATACTTTCCTACCGGGATCTGTGCACTTCCTACTGTTTTCTTTCTTGATGAAGCACTTCTGACACTCTCTCCCGGTTTCCCGTTGTCATCCTTATAGATACCATGATAGGCAGCTACCCACTTGCCACCCTCTTTTTCCGATGCGGAAGTCTCAAGCGTATGGTCAAGCTTTTTTACTTTTGGCTTTGCCGGAGGAGGAGGTGTCACCACCTCAACCTTCTTGGCTATCACTTTCATCGCTTTATTCAACGCAGCAGCATTCTTCGCAGAAAAATACTCCCCGCCTGTCGCATGTGCAATACACTCTAACTGTGCATCAGTCTTTTTGTCCACATTGAAGCCGATCACATGAGTCACAAAATCAATTCCCTCTTTTTCAAGCTCTTTGGCTGTTCCACAAGGGTCAGGGTCACAAGTCTCTTTCCCGTCCGAGATGAGTATGATCGTCACTTTCTCTTCGGTATACTTGATCTCGTCAGCCACTTTTCTCAAAGAACGGCTAATGGGTGTTTTCCCTTTGGGTTTAATGCCCATCACAGTACGTATGACATTGTTCTTGTCTACCTTGCCCACAGGTATGACCGTTTCAATGTCGTTACAGTCCCCTTTTTTACGATGCCCGTACACAGTCAGTCCAAGCTCCACATTCGGATTCCACTCTTTGACCACATTTTTTAAAGCATCTCTGGCTATCTCTATTTTGGCTTTACCGTTTATCTGCCCCCACATACTCCCCGATGCATCAAATATAATAACCGCACGGGGGTTATCCTCTGCCCATACATTCGTAAACAGTGTTGCAAAAACAAACACAAAACCCAATAACAATTTCTTCATTATCTCTCTCCTTTTAATATATTCACTACTTTGAACTAAGTTTATCATAATAATGTGCCAAAAATGTGCCAAAAGATATTTTTATTTCATCTCCGGCAATAGACAAAGTGTCCCATCAATGGTTGATTTCACTCGTTCCACAGCTCCAGCTGTGGAATGCTTATCAGACCATGAGTAACAAAACAAAACCATGCTACATGGACTAAGTCGTGGTATAATAAGCAGAATACAAGGCGGAAGCTTCAAAGCAGGCTTCATGTCAGGACTTTCCAGCGCCTTTGACATAGGCACCAAGGCATTTGGTATCGGAGCAGGAGGATTTAACGGTAATGGCCATTGTCGGAGGTACCGCCTCTGCTCTTGGTGGAACGAGAAAATAATTAAAATAGATAAAATTTCATTAAGTCCTGATATAATAAGAAAGATCACACTGGACCCGAAGGATTTACAATAAGAAATATATTTTGTATCTGCTTCTGCCCATTATTATGCATTCTAACCGGGGACGGATGGGAACGAGGAAAAACGATGGAAGTATTAAAATGAAATTATTGTATTTTCATGTACCTAAAACAGCAGGGAGTTCGATTAATGACTTTTTTGCCGATCATATAAAATCATATCATTTTCATATAGAAAGTGTCGAAAAAAAAGACAATGACTTTTTTAAGAAATATGATTTTGTATCCGGTCATGTTAGTTATACAGATATGAATAGGTTAGTTGATTTAAAACAATGGATTACATTCGCAACATTTAGAGAGCCATTTCATTATGTAGTCTCTCATCTAAAATGGGTAAGAAAGCTGGCAGACCCTGGAGAAGAAGAAAGACTGAGAGCACATCCGGATATTTTTCAGAAAATAGCATTAAAGATGACAGAATTTGATTTTTCTTCACCTCATGAAATTAAAAAATTTATTGAGTGGTTGGAAAGCATTGCTTTCTATTATTTTCACAATACCCAAATGTACTATATGAATGAAGTAAACTATGAAAATTCTTTAACCAAAACACAGCTTGATATTGCACTGAATAATATGAGAAATATAGATTTTATTGGTGTACAGGAAGATATGGACAGTTTTATAAATATGATCAGTTATGAATTTGGTTGGCCTTCAGAAAAAAAGCCTCCTTATGTAAATAGAAATGAGAATAATTATGGGTTTGATACTTCATGTGAGGAGACAAAAAAAGCACTTTATCCTTTATATGAAAAAGATCTCATTATTTATAAAGAAGCTAAAAAACTTTTTGGTGAACAGAGAATCTTATATCAAGATAAGCAAAATATGTCGATTAGGGGGTTTGTTGATGGATATAATCAAAATATAGTTTCTGGATGGGTACGTTTTCAAGAAAGTTTAAAAAAAGTTGAGCTTGTGTTAAAGCTTAATGATCAAATCATTGGAAAAACAACAGCTAATATTTTTAGACAAGACTTAAAAACACAAGGAATTCACCCTAGCGGATGCTGTGGATTTAGATTTAAGTTAGATGGTAAGTTCCCGACGGAGAAATGTAAGGTTTACGTGAAAGATACAGACATTGATGTACCATATATTTAAGCAATACGGGTTCAGTATCAGTAATCGTAATCAATCTTCCGTTATACTGAACCTAACCCTAAAACAGGAGATACACCATGCCAAGACGACCGCACATAGAAACAGCAGGATATGATCATATTGTCAATAGCGGTGTATCCTAATAAATTCTGAAAAAAAAGAGAAAATTCACTCGTTCCACAGCTCCAGCTTTGGAATGCATATTAGACCATGTGTAACAAAACAAACTCCATATAACCCATAAAATGATACACTAAAATATGGGACGAAGCAGATATGCCGTGAGCATAGACGAGGAAATGCCTTTAGGGTGCAAAATATACGAACCAACACATCCACATTTTTTAAGATGCACAGTACTCCATTGGCTACCTATAGGGCACCTCTAATAACTGATCTGGCAACTCTCCAGTCATCATATCTATCCAGTTTAAGCTTTTCACAATACTTAATAGCTTTTCCCAGACTCCAAACTCTTAAGCTCTCTTTGTTTACATCAAAAATCTGTTTATCTTTAGCAGCGAAAGGTTGTTTTTGGTATAACTCAAAAATGTGCCATTATCTTAAATTCACATTTCTTTAGATAAAATTTTTGATGATTCAAACAGAGAAGGAACAACAGCCCGATGAATAAGAACAGCCTCATAGAAACACTCAAAGCACAATACAACAGAGAGATACGAAAACAGCTGGTCAAGTCACTCCTGGAAGCCGAAAAAGAGAATGACACCGAACAGCAGTATAAACTGATCAATCAGATCTTCTCTTATGTCCTTGCACAACTCAACTGGACCATGCCCAAAGACACAGAAGAGTGGGACACAACACCTTTGGAAGTGATGCATGAAGTCTTCCCCAAAATAGTCGCAACAGACTGGTACCGGGAACAGCAGCTGCTGGCAAAAAAACACATTGATGTCAAAATGGACAGTACAGAGTAGCCATGGAAAATGTACTTCTGGGTATTCACCATCTCCCGCTAAGCCACCTGAAAGACCCCTGCTTACTCGATGAACTCATTTATCGTAATATGCAAAAAAATTACTACTGGAGCAGTGACTTTTCACCTGAATACTACATTGCACAGGCAAAAGCCGGTTTTATTGCTGTCACAGACAGATATGAAGAGGAAGAGCTTTTACTCCCTGAGATCCAGTTCAGTTACGCACTCCTTGACTTCAAAGATCTGCATATCAGCCATAAAGTCAAAAAACTTCTTAAAAACAAAGTACTCACACTTAAAATTACTGATGAACTTGATGAAGTAGCAGCGAACATCAATGCCTCACACAAATCCTGCTGGCTCACTCCCCGTTACCTTCACATGTTAAAAGAGACCCGACATGTACAGCATCATTTTCAAGTACTCTCAGTAGCACTTTATGATGGAGAGACGCTTGTTGCAGGAGAGATAGGCTATGCCATAGGAAAGACCTATACCTCTTTGAGCGGCTTCTCCTCAAAAGAGAAAAAATACCACAACTACGGTACGGCACAGCTTGTACTGCTTGCACAATATCTTGAAAAAGAGCAATATGCCTTTTTAAACCTTGGTCAGCCCTATATGGAGTATAAACTTGCTCTTGGTGCGAAGATCTATGAGAGACAGGCATTTCTGCGCCGCTGGTTCAACGCTATTTAGAATATTTTGCCTATTTAAGTTATACTTAGCATAAGAAGAGAAGGAGAAGAGATGAAACCAACCTTTACAGAGTTACTTTTTGCATCCTTCAAGTATGAAGACTACAACCCAAAGCATACCAAAGTGCTCATTTTAAATGCCATGTTCTTCATTACCATTGTTATCAATCTTCTTTTTATGCTCATTAATCTTTTTATCACCCAGACCTATACACTCTTTTTTGTCAATCTTTTTATGTTCTTACTCATTTGCTATGCACTCTACCTCTTACGGGAAGAACAGAAATACACCCTTGCGAGCATCATTGGCATTTTGACACTTTTTACCGTATTTATACTGGTCACACTCATTAAACATGGTGACAAATACTCACTCATCTGGACCTATTTCTTTGTCCCTTATGCCATCATCACCATGGGTGCCAAACGCGGATTTGTCATCTCCCTTATATTTATCAGTATCATTCTCGCCATCTGCTATACGGGTATCAATATTTGGGATGAAGGAAGGTGGGACAGTGAAACACTCTTCCGTATTTCTCTTGCCCATTTCATTATGCTCTATGTCATTTATGCCATTCAGAACAGTAATGAAAAGGCCAATGAAAAAATTGAAGCCTTAAGAGAGAAAGAGAAGATCCAGCTTCAACTGCTTGAAAAACTCTCTATTACGGATACCCTCACCGGACTCTATAACAGACGTTTCTTTGAAGAGATCTTTCCCCGACAGATAAAAAGAGCACATAATCAAAAACTGCTCCTGACATTTTTTACACTGGATCTGGACTACTTCAAGCAATATAATGATACTTACGGACACCAGCAGGGTGATCTGGTACTTGTACAGATCGCCGACATACTCAAAGAGGTATTCAATAAAAGTGATGACTACACCTTCCGTATGGGAGGCGAAGAGTTCTCCGGTCTCTTTCTCGATCACGATATTGACTATATCCATGCAATGATAGCGCGTATTGCAACAACTCTGAAAGAGAGAAATATTGAACATAAAGGGAATCCGAAAGAGAGTGTACTCACCTGTTCCATCGGTGTTTATGTCCAAAAACCCGACAGTACACTGAACCATCAGGAGATCTACCGACTGGCAGATGAAGCGATGTATCAGGCAAAAAACAACGGTCGCGATCAGATAGTCTACGTCTAAAAGCGCCTAAGCTTATTACTGCTCCCTTTTATAGGTGCTTGTCATACTGAGCGAAAGCCAGTCATGTATACCGCCTCTATACCATTTTAACTTCCCGGGCGGGTACCCGAGTTTGATCAAATTCTTTATCATGCCTGCCGACTGACTGCACCAGGTACCGTTACAAAAGAGTACCATCTCTTTTGCACCACACCCATCATCTTCAAAGCCTGCTGAAATGCTTTGGGATACAGACCTGCTTTGGAGATAATGTAATGAGGGATATTAACGGCCGAGGGGATCGTACGGTATTCATACCATGCTTCACTTCTCGTATCAACCAACAAACCGTCACTCTTTCCTTGCATCTGTTTAAAAAAATGCAGTACTTCCATTTCACCATAGGTCTCTACCTCAGGGTGTATGGACATAGGCTGTATCTGTCCCAGCGAAGTGACAAACATGGCTTTACACGCTTTAGGCACTTTTTCATCTGCATAAGACCCCTCCCAGATGTAATCATTGGAAATAGGAATATCCAGACATTGAGGATCAACCTCTCTCTCCAAAGTCACCTTTTTGCCGGCATGCTCTACATCGACACCGGTATATTGATAGACTTTAATATCTGCACAAAGATAAACACTTAGAGGTAGGTACAGTAGCCATAGATTTTTCACTATATATCCTTTATAAATACAATTTATTTTAAATTATATTAAATAATGATAAATGAATTGTTTACAGGAAATATCAACAAATAATATTT
Source organism: Sulfurovum sp. (assembly GCA_027071315.1). Lineage (GTDB taxonomy): Bacteria > Campylobacterota > Campylobacteria > Campylobacterales > Sulfurovaceae > Sulfurovum. The sequence continues at coordinate 3,615 of JALSUP010000211.1, read as the reverse complement.
AAAACTTCTGTTTATAATAGATAAATATAATGGCTATCTCCACACTAAAGGTTGGCATACCATTCCTCTCCTGGACATGATCTTCAATATACACTACTAAGTCTTATACTAATAATTCAGCTTCTATACGCTTTGCAGCTTCCAAAGCACCTTCAAGGTAGCCACCTTCCTGAAAGGCACTCTCCGTACCGGAGAAGATCAACTTTCCGTCAAAGTGTGTCACATCAAAACCATAATGCGGATGTGCCCTTAAAGGTAAAGCATCGAGCCTGGTAGAAGTGTATTTCTCTTTCGTCCAGTCAAGCAGGTACATATTTTTAGGCTTAGCCGCTTTCTCTCCGTAGAGTCGCAAAAGCTGTGCTTTGATCTCTGCTTCTATGTTCTCCCGTTTGGCCTGTGAATGTAAAAAACCAAAGAGTGCCGCGCGCTCTTCTGTGCAGGCATCATGTATCTCACCCAAAGGACCCAGATGAGAAAAAGCAAAACCGCTCAAGCCCTCTTTTCTCCAAAAGGCTTCGTCAAACTCAATGACACATTTGGAAGCGTAGCCCATCCATGTAGGTATGTTTTGAAACTGTGTCTGCACAGGCTCAGGCAGATCAGGCACATAGGCAATACTTTGTACAGCAAGTCTCGGAGGCAAGGTAGAGACAACATAGGCAGCTTCAAACACACCCTTGTCAGTTTCAACGACAATACCCTGCTCTTTCTGAAGCATACGAAGTACGACTGTTTCCAGCAACACAGGTGCCTTTAGGCGCATCTCTAAGGCATTCACTACTTCTCTAAGGCCTCCTTTAATACGTTCAGAAGGTGCAGAGGCAGGCGGGTTGAAACGCTGTACGCCTTCAGGACTGTCATAGAGTGAATCTCCCTGTGTATATTGTTCCACAAGTTCAAGACCCAAAGATGAGATCAGTCCCAGAATATGCTTCTGGTGTCCCCATACCCAGGAAGGACCAAGGTCATGCCCCTGTACCGTCAGTATGCGGCCGCCTACGCGCTCACGTGCTTCCACAATGCGAATATCGTAATGCTCCTGCAATAAATAAGCTGTGTAGAGTCCAGAAATTCCCGCACCGATAATGAGAAGTTTTTCTTTATTCATATTTTATAATATCTTATTTAATAGTTATCAACGTAAATTTCATCGAGATCATCAAAATTATCAAGTCCCTCTAAAATGTCGTCTTCAAAATAGCGCTCTTCCAGACAGGTCCAGAATAAATTGCCTTTGATCTTCTTCTCTTCTTCCGCCGGCACCGCATCAGTTATGTGCAAAAATTTGTCGTAAACTGTTTCACGTTCATGCTTCAGCGGTGTGGCACAGAGACAGGTTTCATACCACTCCAGGGTATCTGCAGAGGTCATGACAGCCTTTTGCATAGCATTGATGATCTCTGCACCGTCAGGCTCCTGATCGGCAACAGTACCGTCCGTCAGGACATTAAAGAATGCTTTCATTTTCATTTTGTCTATGTTTGCTTTCACTCTGTACAACATTCAGCGATCCTTTTTTTTGGCATAATTCTACTCTTAATATATTAACGTTTTTATTGTGTAGTATCTGCGTACTGTGCTATTGATCGAAAGTCATTAGGGCATATCCCATATTCTGATAATGGATCGTCTCTATAAAGCTGTTATCGGAGATCGTCACAAAGGGGAGAACCTCTTTCTTTTCAATGGCATTCGCATTGAGTGACATGGCACAGACAATGACCTTTACCTTCTTCTCTTTTGCAAGATCTGTCAGGTACTTCTGGGCCTTTTGAATGGCAGGCACATCCTCATCATCGACAATCTCCTCATACAGTTTCGATACCATGGAGACACATCCGCCATGCAGCGTGATGACAAAATCTGCCTTGTCGCCTTTCTGCTCAACCATATCCAGTGTTTTTCCAACCAACCACATACGGCTTTTGATATAGGAAGCATTACCGGAACTGCAGTCAAATACCGCTTTATACACTTCAGCCTGCAAAGCACCCATGAGAAACATCAGCAGCAGCAAAGACCTCATCATATCTCTTCCCCCAGGCCAAAGACATTGGAGAGTGTATTGATGTAGTTGAAATACCCTGTGATCGCCACTGCTTCAATGATCTGTACATCACTCCATCCCATTGCTTTCAGCGCCTCTATCTCCGACTTGAGGATCTTGTAATTTTCTTTTTGGGCTGCTTTGATGCAGAAGTTAAGAAGTGCTTTGTCCTTCTCATCCATTTCTATCGACTCGACACCCTGCAGGATCTCTTCTATCATTTCGTCACTGAGTCCAAGCATTCTGGCAATACTTTTATGGACATCCACACACATTTTACATCCGTTCTCTTTTGAGATCAGCAGGGCTATCGCTTCTTTGATCTCATAAGAGAGTGTGGTTTCATCAAGCAGATATTTCTGTATCATTTCATCTGTGGCGAAATAGATCTTTTCATCGACTGCAAGCAGTTTGAATATCTCACCCAGTTTTCCCGTTTTTTCCAAAATAGGTCTTGCTTTCTCCTGTATAGCAGGTGTCATCTCCTCGAATTCCGGTAAATCTATATGTGCCATTTTATTCTCCTTGAATGTGATTTTTTCATAAAAATATAAAGTATTACTTAACGTTTTGAATTATATGATGGGCACCTCTAATAACCCTATTTCCCCAAGGCTATTGAGCTCCCATTCATTTTTTTAAATTTTCTCTCCAACTTTTCATCTATTTTGATAAAAAATTGAATGAATCTTACATTTTTGAAGTAATACTCACTCAATTTCTCTTCATTTTCCTCTCTTTTCTATATCCTTTTCACTTTTTGCAGTCTTACAAGCTGTTCATACCTAAAGAGGTTGTAGGTCAAGTTCAATAATCCGATCGCTGATTCAATCCTCTCTTTGCCGATACTTCGCATATACAGGGCATTATGCATAGAGTTTGTCATAAAGCCAAAGATATGTTCTACTCTGGCTCGTATTTTTGATTTGGTGTTATTGGATTCTTTTTGTATCTGGGTCAACGGTTTGTTTCTGTAGCCCTTTTCATGGATATGGCTTTGGCACTTTTGCTTCTCAAGGTACTCTTCTATCTCTTTACTTCGATACGCACTGTCTGCATGCAGTGTTTGATCTGTTTCATCGATCAGCTTCTCAAGCTCCGTGGAGTCATGTGGAGCTGCGCTTGTCACACTGTATTTGGTGAGCAGTTTGGTTTTCTCATCTGCATTGACATGGTCTTTATATCCAAAGTGTCTCTCGCCGCTTTTAGTTGTCCATGCAGCATCAGTATCTTTTTGTGAGAGTTTACTGTAGTTTCCGTTTTTATCTTTTTTGGCAAACGCTAAAGGAATCGCACCTTTTTTGATATCTGCATTCTCTTCTCTTGAATTGCGTTGTCTGGGAACATCAACGAAGGTAGCATCTACAATGCTTCCCTCTTTGGCAACGATACCGTGCTCTGTCAATCGTTTGTTAAAGAGATCAAAGAGAACTTCACTCAACTTATTAAACCACTAATTAAACAGTCAAATATTATGCTAAGAAATGCTATAATAAGCGTATGGAAAAACGAGACGCAAGAAAACTAAAAATATCAGCACAACAAGAGCTAAGAGAACGTGGTGTAAA
>JALSUP010000210.1 GCA_027071315.1 Sulfurovum sp. | reverse complement strand
AGAGGTCTTCTGTCCCACAAGCGGATATTTTTGATCGTGTTATGGTTATCCAAGACATCCTGGTAACTTGTATTGTTGTCTATGGAAAAAGGTTTGACTTGGATCTTGTCCAGTCCATAGGCTTTTGTGGTAAATTTTATATTGTTTGCAATATAAGGGGTCTCTTTTTGCAATTCGGTTGGTTTGACAATATACGCTTCAATCAGAGACGGATATACCCAGACAAACCCTATGAGAACAAGAAGCCAGAGAAGCAGTGCGCCAACAACAACTTGCATTTTTTGATAGAGTGGGTAGAAAAAGAGAAACAGTGTGACAATAGCTGTCATAACAATAATAGTTTTGTAAGCAGGGATTTGTGCGTAGACATCCATATATGATGCTCCATATGCAACACCATTGGAAGAGTAAAGGAGATTATAGAGTGCTATCACATAATAAGCACAGAAACCTAAAGCAAAAAATGCACTTAAAAGCATGAGATGGTTTTTTGCTTTTGGCTCAATTTGCAATCTATTATCTTGAAAATTAAAAATATTGTGCATATAATAAAAAAAGCCCACGATAACAGTAGTCAAAACGAGCATTGCAAAATACCAGTTGAGGACAATTTGATACACAGGAAGCGTAAAAAGGTAAAACCCTACATCTTTACCTAAAATAGGTTCTTGCAGGTGAAAAGAAGTGGGATGCAGAAATTTTAAAAAATCGATCCAGTAACCCGACGCATAAGAGCCCATAATCAGAGCAAAGAATATAATTGCAGTGCCCCATAACCAAATGGAGGATTTTGTATGGGAGAAAAATGAAAGCTTCTGTCGTAAAGCATCTTCAACAATAGGACTTTGACTCTCTGCCTGTTTATGATGTGCATAATAGATGTTGAGTCCCGCAAACAAAATAAAAATTAAAAAGAATAAAACAAAAGAAGAGACCTGTGCCAGAATATTGGTCTCAAAGACCGAGCTGTATCCCAAATTTTTAAACCACAGCCAATCCCCATAATATTCTACAAACAGGCTAAACAGCGAAATAAATAATATCAATAAAGCCAATGCAATAATTCTTTTTATACTTTTGTTCATAATTCTGTTTTCCTAAAAATTGACTTTTATAACGGTATATCCATCTCTTCTCATACAACCATTTTAACACATTTGTAGAAGCTAAAAGCTTGCACTAAGCACATCGTTTCGGACTGGCGTGTTTGAGACAATAAACTTCTGTTTAAAATTTTGCATTATAATAGGCCTTATTACCGCATCA
>JALSUP010000209.1 GCA_027071315.1 Sulfurovum sp. | reverse complement strand
AAAAAAGGGACAAATTATGAGTAAGAAACGAAAAGTGTACAGTGCAGACTTCAAAGCTAAATTAGTGTTGGAGGTTTTAGAAGGCGAAAAGACGATTAATGAAATCGCAAGTAAATACGAGATCATCCCAAAAAACCTCGTCAACTGGAAGAAGCAGTTTTTAGAAAACATGAGTATCGCGTTTGATAAAAGCACTGTCGTCAAAGAGTACAAAGAAGAGATTGCGACACTTCAAAAAGATAAAGATATGATTGCTAAAAAACTTGGAGAGACGATTGTTGAGAAAGAGTTTCTTGAGGGAAAGCTCGTCAGCTTGGCCTCATCTAAAGAGCGTAAAGTTCTTGTTGATGCCAAGCATAAGTTATCACTCAATAAGCAGTTTAAACTCCTACATGTCACAAAGTCAGGGTGGTATCAATCTTCTCTAAAACCCTTTAGTAAAGATAGTGATATAAGACTCTTAGATGCCATTAATAACATCTACTCAGACTTTCCTACTTATGGAAGCAGACGTATCCACGCACAACTCAATAGAGATGGCTATAACGTAGGTAGAAAGCTTGTGAAGAAGGCGATGAAGTATATGGGCATCACAGCCTTGTACCCGAAGCCTAAGACCACTACAGCCAATAAAGAGCATTACAAGTATCCATACCGCTTAAAAGACTTTAGAGACTATGCAGGTCGTGTTGTTATTGAGATGAGTAACCAGGTCTGGAGTACAGATATCACTTATATCAAGTTGGGAAAAGGCTTTGTCTATCTGGCTGCGATCATTGATTGGCATTCCAAAAAGATCCTCTCTTGGAAGCTCTCAAACACTATGGATGTTTCTTTAACAACCAGTGTTCTAAAAGAGGCTCTTGGACTATATCCTAAACCAGAGATATTCAATACAGATCAAGGAAGTCAATATACTGCTAAGGCTCATGTGGATATCTTAAAAAAACACAATATCAAGATCTCAATGGATGGCAAAGGAAGAGCAACTGATAATATTTGTATTGAGCGTTTTTGGCGAAGTATCAAATATGAAGAGATCTATCTTAATGAGTATAAAAACATGAAAGTGCTCAATCGTTCTATAGAGAACTATATAAATATCTACAACACAAAACGACTACATTCGGCGATTGGCTATAAAACGCCTAATGAGGTTTACTATGAAGCAATTAATAATTTAGGTAAAAAGGGAGTAAAACTGCTACCAAAGGTATCGTAATGAGGTGGAATTAGAAAACTTGTTTTACTGGTCTTGGAAAAGGGATCCATTATA
>JALSUP010000208.1 GCA_027071315.1 Sulfurovum sp. | reverse complement strand
TAGACGGCAAAGACATCGGTTGAAGAGAGTGAGTTGGTAATGACAGTCACTTCGATGTTCTGATCGCGCATTTTTTTGATGTCTGCCATCATCTCATCACTTGGGATGAAGTAGGGAGAGATGATGGTGATGTAACGGTGAATTGCTTTGAAGTCCTTACTTATCTGGCCTCTGATATGCCCGCTGTCATCATTCTCATCTTTGCTGACTTTGGAGGGGGGATCATAATAGAACTTGGCATCTTTTGCCTGGGTCATTTTAAGACTTCTTTTTTGTATACTCTGAGAAAAGTGGGAGTGTCTAATATAGTATTCAAGTGGACTTTTTTCATACAGTTTGAGCCCTTGCTCTACAGAGGAAAGGAGTTCCTCTTTGGAGACCTTCTTCGTAATATGCAGTATCTCTTCTGCCGGTTTTGCCTCTTTACTGTTCCAGTAGGCATCAAACCCTTCATTGATCCTTTTCATGATTTTTCCGGTGATCAAGATATCGTAATCAAGGAAAAGGGATTCTCCGGTAGTGGCAAAATACTCATCTCCGATATTCCTGCCACCGATAATAGCTGCAGAGCCGTCAGCGGTCAGGACTTTGTTGTGCATTCTTTTGCCAAGGCGGTTCACATCGAAAAGTAAGGCAAGATTACGGAATGATGTTCTGAGTATATTGGGGTTAAAGAGCCTGAGTTCAATGTTATGATGGAGTTGAAGCAGTGCCAGTTTGTTGTCTTTGTTCGCAGTATCCATATCATCGAGAAGAATACGTACCTTGACACCCCTCTGTGCTGCTTTAATGAGATGGGCAGAGATAAGGTTCCCTGTATCGTCATCATGGTAGATGTAATATTGCACATTCAGGCTATAACGGGCATGATCGATTAGGTAGAGTCTGGCGGCCAGAGCATTCATAGGAAGTTGGAGTGGGTAGAAAGAGGAGTATTGTGAGGAAGGTGTATGACTCTGTTTCAGGTAGCCAAGGAGAGGGGCTTTTTGTTTAGGTGTCAAAGTCATTGTGGTTTTTTTAATGCTGGACTTTTTACTTGGGCTAGGAGTGACAGTACTACAGGCAGAAAGAAGCAGCAGTACCGTGGTCGATAGAATAATATGGGAATATTTCTTCATTTTGATGTTCATAGCCTTGTTTATTATCTTTATATTATAGAGCCACTTGCAAATTAACCCACCACAAGTAACCAGTTCCATCCTGTAGTAAAATTTCGTGTTTAAAAAAATACTTCAAGTTGTTATTTTATCATTTTACTCCATATTTTGAACTTTTAGCCT
>JALSUP010000207.1 GCA_027071315.1 Sulfurovum sp. | reverse complement strand
AGAAAGATGTTGCAGCTTACATGAGGTATTACAATCTGGAAAGACTGCATTCAGCAAATGGTGATCAGTCACCAATTAACTATGAAAATTCTCTAAAAAAAGTGTCCGGTTGGACTTGACCAGTACAAGCAGTCGGGGAACGGCTCATGTGGAGCAACAACTCAAGGGCTTTAAAGGCACCTTGTTAACCGATGGCTATGCGGCCTACGATTGCTTTGTTAAAAATAAGCCCGAAGTGACATTAGCACAATGTTGGGCTCATACAAGGCGTTACTTTTTTAAATCTTTAAAAGTTGACACACCGGCTGCTGAAGAAGCGATGCAATGGATTGGTGAACTTTATAAAAATGAATTTGGTGGACGTACTACAGCGTATCAATCTGCACCCAGTCAGAGATGTGGTTGAATTAACGCCCAGATGCTGGAAAGATAAGTTTGAGGCTGTTCCTCTTTTATCAGATTTGGCTAGATTGGGGAAATAGAATCGTTGATTGATCGCTTACGCTTGAAAAAGCCAAGCATAGCTTTTTTGAACCAATGATGTGAATGTTGAGGTTGTAGAATAACTCACTTTTCACCAAAAATGAGTATTTATAATTTACATTAGTAAAATTATAAATTGATAAATCAATAAGTTACATTCGACAAATAAAACAAATTTTGTAAAATTAATGAAAAATGAGTTATTCTACAGCCTTGTTATGCATAAAAAAGGATAATCATGGCCTTTCCCATAGAAGAAAAATTCATCGCAAAGGCGGAGGAAGAATTAGGTGTTCGTTTTCCCGATTCATTCCGTCAGAAAATGATGAAAAATAACGGTCAGGGCGCTGAAGTTAAAACGGATTATTTTTTTCTTTATCCGTTTTATGACACATCAGACAAGAAAAGAATAAAAAGAACATGCAACAGTATTGTTCACGAAACCAAAATAGCACGTGAACAATACGGAATGTCAAATGAATTAATTGCCATCGGTGATAACGGTGGTGGAGATGTCTTGGTTTATAAAATCCAAGAAAACGGCAGCATAGATCCAACGGTCTATTGGCTGGATCATGAAACTGAGCAATTAGTGTTTGCGGCTACAGATTTCAGTGAATTAAAGGTGAGCGCATAACAATGAGCTCAGGGACGCTCCGCTTCGTGCGTACGTAAGCGATCAATCAACGATTCTATTTCCCCAATCTAGCCAGATCTGATAAAAGAGGAACAGCCTCAAACTTATCTTTCCAGCATCTGGGCGTTAATTCAACCACATCTCTGGCTGGGTGCAGATTG
>JALSUP010000206.1 GCA_027071315.1 Sulfurovum sp. | reverse complement strand
CACTTTGGAAGTTTTGGCATCACTGCCGTCTACCGGGATCCAGATATACATCCTATAATCCTTTTAAAATTTTCTTGGAAAGTTTTAACGCATCATTATTCATGATACCGATACCTCTGTCAAGTACTGTTTGTGCTATCTCTTTGGCTTCCTCCAGAGAGTGCATTTTATATGTTCCGCACTGATACTTGTTCAGTTCAGGAATGTCTTTCTGTTTTTTTACATTGAGTACATCTTTCATCGCTTTTTTCCAGGCTTTGGCTACCTTTTTCTCTTTCGGTGTACCAAGCAGAGACATGTAAAAACCAGTTCTGCAGCCCATTGGAGAGATGTCGATGATTTCTACTTTTTTAGAGTTCAAATGCTTTCTCATGAACCCTGCAAAAAGGTGCTCAAAGGTATGAATACCCTTTTCCGTCAATATCTCTTCATTGGGGACCACAAAACGCAGGTCAAAGACAGTAATGTCATCTCCACATGGTGTTTTCATCTTTTTGGCAATTCTCACTGCCGGAGCGATCATCTTTGTATGGTCTACGGTAAAACTGTCTAATAATGGCATAGGTATTTCCTTAAATATTTTTTTGATTATAGCAAAATTTATGGGGAATAAGATGTGTAGGTTGCAATTCATTGCAACAAATTAATATATAGAAAAGCTCAGATTTGGTGCAGGTTTATTCTAACGGCGTGAGTGGAGTAAGGGGACATACGCAGGTATGTGACCGAACGGAACGAAGCCGTTCGGATAAAGAGGTGCCGAAGCTGAGCTTTTATACTCTTGCTTCTTCGCGACGCTGTAATCTCGCCCAATCTTCATCAATATCAGATTGAATTTTCTCAATAATATGTTTATACTCTGGTTTGAACAAGTGCTTGTAACGCCCTTGAGCGCCAAGATAATCTTCCACTTTCAAGATATTTTTAGGTCTGTAAAGGATGTTAAGTTCATGTCCGTCAATGATCTCATACATTGGGAACATGAGTGAATCTACTGCTAGATCCGTAATGTTAATGGTATCTTTCGGGTCAAATTTCCACTCTGTACAACATGGAGAAACCGTGTTAATGAAACAAGGTCCTTCAGTTTCAAGTGCTTTTTGGAAACCTTTAGCCATCATTTTCCATTTGTTTGGTGCCAATTGTGCCACATAAGGTGAACCGTGTGCTGCCATAATAGAAACAATGTCTTTTTTCTTCTCTTTTTTACCATAAGAGTGTGTACCTGCAACAGATGTTGAAGTGGTTGCACCAATAGGTGTTGCAGATGATCTCTGTCCACCTGTGTTGGCGTAATTTTCGTTATCTAGACAGATATACGTAAAGTCATGTCCTCTTTCCATCGCACCGGAAAGCCATTGGAAACCAATGTCGAAAGTTGAACCGTCTCCACCGAAGGCTACGAATTTTACTGGGGCATCACCATCTTTCAATGTACCCTTTTTCTTTCTTACTTTGTGCATGACTTCTGCTGCTGTCACAGACGTTGCCGCATTTTCAAACCCAATGTGGATCCAAGATGTATCCCATGATGTGAACGGATAAACTGCTGTTGATACTTCAAGACATCCTGTGTTTGCTGAAATAACAAGGTTGTCATCAGTACAGTTCATTAACTCTCTAACGATCATAGAGTGCGCACAACCAGGGCAAAGAGTGTGTGCACCCTCAAATCTGTCGTTGTTTGTTGAAAACTCTTTTAAGTTCTTTATCGATGTAATAGCCATCTTTAGTTCCTTTCAGTCTTAAAGAAACCAAGTTTTGGTCCTCTAAGATTTGTAAATTGTTGGATATCTGTTGTAATATATCCTGCATCAGCATTTGCCTGCTGCTCTTTAAAGATAGTCTTAATATTTTCAATAGAAAGATCTCTACCACCTAGACCATAAATATAGTTCGTTACCAATGGTCTTGACTTAGAAGTCATCATTGCCGCTGCTACTTCATTATAGAATGCACCCATTGCTCCACCTGGAGACGAACGGTCAGTAACGGCAATAGACTTACAGCCTTTAAGTGCTTCTCTTACTTCTTCATAAGGGAAAGGTCTAAACACTCTAATCGCAACAACACCTGCTTTTACGCCTTCTTTTCTCATCTCTTTTGCTGCAACTCTTGCAGATTCAACTGTTGAACCAAGACCGATAACACATACATCTGCATCTTCCATGTCATAGGTTTCAATTCTTTTGTACTCTCTGCCTGTAAGCTCTTTAAACTCAGCAAAAACATCTTCTATTACACCTACAGAGTCCATAATGGCCTTGTGCTGTTTTGCCTTATGTTCAAAGTGCCAGTCTTCTTCTGTCTGTGCACCATAAGTAACAGGTCTGGAGAAGTCTAACATGTCATCCACAGGATCAATAACACCAACAAATTTCTTTGCTGCTTCATTTGATAACGGGTATACATTTTGTGCTGTGTGAGAGGTGATAAATCCATCTTGATGCACCATCATTGGTAATCTTACAGAGTGATTTTCAGCAATTCTAAAGGCACAAAGTGCAAGGTCATACGCTTCTTGCGCATTAAATGCTGATGCTTGTAACCAACCAGAATCACGTCCAAGATACATATCTGCATGATCACCACGTACATTAAGTGGTGCAGCCAATGCACGGTTAACCACGTTCAGTACGATAGGGAGTCTCATACCAGATGCCTGGTAAAGTACTTCAACCATCAAGGCAAAACCTTGTGAAGATGTTGCTGTTGATACACGTCCACCAGCAGCTGATGCACCGATACATCCTGACATTGCAGCATGCTCAGACTCAACCATGATAAACTCACCATCGATGTAACCATTACCTACATATGAACCATAGTTTTCAACAATTGGTGTTGATGGGGTAATAGGATATGCCACAACAACATCTACATCTGCTTGTCTTAGTGCTTGAGAGGCAGCGTAGTTACCATCCCAAACTTCTCTTTCGTTTACTTCAAATTCTACTGCCATTGCGTACCCTTATTTCTTTTCTTTTTTCTTTTTCTCAGGCCATGACGCTAGTGCATCCCCAAGATCTGTATATTCATTAAACATAAGAAGTGATTTAGGATTTGTAGGACATACTTCCACACAAACCTCACACCCTTTACAGTGGTCATAGTCAATTCCAAGCATCTGCTTGTCTCTTGACAAGATAGATGAGTCTGGACACCATACCCAACAGTTTTGACAGTCAATACAGACATCAATGTTAAATACCGGTTTTTGCACTCTCCATGAAGCAACTGTTGCCGTGTATGAGTTGTAATCAGAGTATTCTCTCTCTTCAGCTTTTTGGTGTGCAACATTAGATGCATCACCATCAAATGAAGGAAGTACTGAACCCTGTGTTACTTCATCCCAGCCTAAAAGGTCAAAGCCTGCTTCTAGCTGACTTTTTCCTCTGTTTTCACTTGCTTTTAACTTTAAGTCTTGTTGTTCTACTGACATTAATTACCCTTTCCTAGTTAACTTCATTGTATGCTCTGGAAATCGCTTCCATGTTAGCATCAATAATTTTTTGTGGGAACTTAGCAAGTACCCTTTTCATGTTTTCTAAAAAATAATCCAATTCAAACATATCAGAAACCTTACAGAAAGCACCCAGCATAGGCGAATTTGGCATTGAACGTTTAATAGTATCTAAAGAAATTTGGACACAGTCAACAACATAGACTCTGTCTTTTTTATCATGCAATGCAGGTATCGCTTCGATAAGTTCTTCTTTTGAAAGGTGTGTAGTGATAATATATTTTGTTGTCTCTTTGTCGTTCATCGTAATATCATCAGTCATTGCCAATGCTGGATCGATAACCAGAACATAATCAGGATTCATAAATTTTGCATGATCAAAAATCTGCTCATCATCGATTCTGTTATAGGCTCTTAGTGCAGCCCCTCTTTTTGCAGAACCATACAATGCAAATGCCTGTACTTCTTTCCCTGTTGTTGCAACAACATCGCCCAGTCCTTTGGCACCAGATACGGCACCTTGGCCAGCACGACTGTGCCATCTAATTTCTGTCATAATCTCTCCTATTTAAATATAGTAATATGTCCACTATTGTAATCTCCACACTCTTAAAGCATGTTGAATTAATAATATTTTTAACACTATGCTATATCTTTGCTATGAATATAACTGCTTCTAAGGCATTTTTATAAATGTTGTCTGTACATTTTTCCAAGGAGTGAAGGGTACCATACCCACAAGTCACACCTACCCCAGCCACTTCTGCTGCCTTCGCTGCCTGCATGTCCATGCAGGTGTCTCCTACCATCCATACACTATTTGTAACATCAGGTAACAGTGAGAGTGCTTTGTGGATGGGTTCAGGGTGAGGCTTGGGGTTGACAACATCTTCACGGCCAATCAGCACTTCAAAATGCTCCATAAGCCCCATATGTGCCAGTAATTCTCTGGAATAGAGGGCTGTTTTTGTGGTGACCACCGCAAGCGTAGCAAAGGTACTGGCCTGCTCCACTGCCTCTTTTGCCTGTGGGAGAAGAAAAGTCTTCTCTTTTGAGATCACCCGATAATGGGCTTTGTAAGCAGCAACATATGCTAAGACTTTATCTGCAGGTACTCCCAGAGTGGCGAACATCATATCAAGCGGATGTCCGACTTCTGCTTTTATGGCTTCATCGGAAGGTATCTCTGAGCCAAAAGTTTTAAAGGCGACTGCAAAGCTCTCCAAAATGGCTTCTGTAGAGTCAATGAGGGTGCCATCCAGGTCGAACAATATTATTTTTTTCATTTTTACTCGCTTGTTGGTAATTTGGGTGCTGAAGCTAACAGCGTTTTTGTATACGGATGCCGAGGATTTAACATCACCTCTTTGGTCAAGCCCTGCTCAACGATCTTTCCCTCTTTCATCACCGCCACCTCATCGGCAACAAGATCAATTATGGAAAGGTCATGGGTAATGAACAGATATGCCACCCCTGACTCTTTTTGTAATTTTTTCAATAAGGCAAGTACTTGTGCACGCACAGAGACATCTAAAGCCGATGTCGGTTCATCGCAGATGATCAGTTCAGGCTCTACAGCTAAAGCACGGGCAATCCCTATACGCTGCCGCTGTCCTCCGGAAAACTCATGCGGATAACGGTCGATATAGTCTGCTTCAAGATCCACTTTTTTGAGTAAGGCTTGAATATAAATGTTCTGTTCTTTACGACTCTTGGGTCCTATATTCAAGCTCTCCATCCCTTCACGAATAATATTACCGATGGTCATACGCGGATTCAGGGCAGAAAAAGGGTCTTGAAACACCACCTGTATTTTACGTCTGTAAGGTTTGAGTGCTGTATTACTTAAGCCTGTCAGGAGATGACCGTCAAAAGCTATCTCTCCTGCTGTTGTCTCAACTAAAGAGAGTATGGCCTTGCCAATGGTACTTTTACCTGAACCTGACTCCCCTACCAACGCCAGCGTTTTCCCTTTTGGAATGGAGAAGGTGACATCATCTACCGCTTTTACATAGCCTACCGTTCTCTGGAAAAATCCTTTTTTAACCGGAAAATAGACTTTCACATTTTTGACTTCCAGCAGGGTTTCACCGCTACGCTTGTCTCTCTCTTCTTTGAGTGCCCGGGCGTCTTGCAGTAAAGCTTTTGTGTAAGGGTGTTGGGGATTTTTGAAAAAATGTGCACAGGAAGCCTGCTCCAGTATCTCTCCCTCTTTCATGACCGCAATACGGTCTGCCATCTCAGACACCACTGCCATGTCATGGGTAATGAACAGAATAGAGAGGTTCCGCTTTTCCCGTATTTTTTTCAAAAGTACCAATATCTGTGCCTGTATCGTCACATCCAGGGCTGTCGTAGGTTCATCGGCGATCAAAAGTTCCGGTTCACAGGCCAAAGCCATGGCGATCATCACCCGTTGCTTTTGCCCTCCGGAGAGTTGATGGGGGTACCAGTGATAGCGTTCTTCAGGCTCTTTGAGTGCCACCTCTTTAAAGAGAGAGATCACTTTGGCTTTGACTGCCTCGTTCTTCAAACCCAAATGAATACGCAACACTTCTGCCACCTGCTCCCCTACGGTCATCACAGGATTCAATGCAGACATCGGTTCCTGAAAGATCATCGCAATGGACTTTCCTCTGATCTTTTGCATTTTGTATTCGGGTAGCGTAAAAAGAGAGCTGTCATTCAGGCAAATATCTCCCGAAGTCACAGCAATCACTTCAGGCAAAAGCCGCATGATCGCCAAAGAAGTCAAAGATTTCCCGGAACCGGACTCTCCGACCAAAGCAAAGATCTCGCCTTTTTGGATGTTGAAAGAGATGTTTTTCAACAAGACTGTGTTATCAATCGCCAAAGAGAGGTTTTTTACTGATAAAATTGTACTCATGTCTTATTCCTCGGATCCAAAACTTTCTGAACTCTGTCAGAGAAGAGATTGGCTGCCAGTACCAGAATGAACATAAAGATAAAGGCCGAGAAGAGTGACCACCAGACCATAGGTTCCCTTGCCATCTCCAGTCTAGCCTGGTTTATCATATTTCCCCAGGAGAACATGGTGGGGTCAATACCGACACCGACATAGGAGAGTACGGCTTCTGCCAATACCAGCCCCGAAAAATCCAACACGATCGAGATAAGAATGATGTGCATCAGGTTGGGGATGATGTGTCTGCGGATGATCGTCCACTTCCCTACACCAAAGGCTTTGGCTGCCGTGACAAATTCTACCTGTGAAATTTTAAGTGTTTCTGCACGTAAGAGACGACAAAGTCCCGTCCAGGAAGTGATACCCAAAATGATAATAAGAAAAACCAGACGTATATCGGAACGCTCCAGGGTCGTCTCGAACCATTGGGGGTTATTGTCCATCAGCATTTGCATGGAGAGCACCCCTGCGGCAATGAGAAGCACACCGGGGATAGAACTCAGGGTCGTGTAGAGATACTGGATGACATCATCGACCCAGCCGCCGAAAAGACCGGCACTTACCCCAAGGATGATCGCCACAGGGAGCATGATCAGTGTGGTCAAAATACCGATGAGCACACCCGTACGGATACTCTTCAGACTCTGGTAGAGGACATCGCCTCCTACCTTGTCTGTTCCCAAGACATGGTAAGAGAAAGAGAGCAGGTAAAGCCAGGTAAAGGCTGTCACAAGCACAGCCAGTGTCAGATAGGCTGTTCTCCAGGGCAAAGGGCTCTCTAGCCCTTCTTTCACTTTTTCCCCTTTTTTCTTACGCCAGAACATATGTGCTCTGATCAGCAGGAAAGAAATACAGGCACCGATGAGCAAGGCAAAAAGAGACTCTTTCAAAAAACTGTCACTTTGACTGACATGTTTCAGAGGCAGATTGACCTGACGGGTCACCCCTTTGTCATCGACGACGATCGATTTGGCATACTCATGTGTCGCAAAGGGTGCGGAGTAGGTACGCTCTGTACTTTCAATGTTATGCACGAACATCAGGTCTAAAAGTGAAACCATTTCACCCTGATACTGCACCCCCTGCGTACCCTGTTCTGACTCAGGAGAAAAACGTACATGCACAGAGTCGAGCAGTGTGAACGACAGGTAAAAAAGCAGTACGATCGAGGAAGCCATTGCTATTTTAGACTTGAAGATCGTATGCCATATTTTCTTGACTTGTGGAGAACGTGAAATGACCCATCCCCAAATGATCAGGACGGCGACCAGAAACCATACCATGAGGTCTGTCCATAAGAAAGTCATACTCATAACTTTACCCTCGGGTCAAAAAGTGTATAAGAGATATCGGTGAGGATCAAGCCGACAATATAAAGTACAGAACCCAAAAAAACCATGGCTTTGACAATGCCGAAATCCTGTGCATTAATGGCATCGATGGTGTAGGAACCCAAGCCGGGAATACCAAAAAAAGACTCCATGATCAGACTTCCCATAAAGAGTGTCGGGATCACCACAACCACCCCTGTCAAAATAGGCAGCATCCCGTTTCGAAGGACATGCCCAAAAAGGACTTTGAGTTCAGAAAGTCCTTTCGCCCTTGCCGTTCGCACATAGTCCTGATTGATCTGCTCCAGAAAGATAGAACGGTACCAGCGTACCCCCGAACCAATACCCGCAAACACCCCGATGAGCACCGGTAAGATAATAAACTTGACACCCTCCCAGCCGGAGAGATATCCGGAGATAGGCACCCAGTGCCACATTTTTGAGAAAAGTACCTGCCCTGCGATAATATAAAACAGACCGGAGATCGACATGATCATCACCGCGACGATCATCATGGAGGTATCTAAGACTGATCCTCTGAAAAGTACCATGAGCAGTGCCAGAGAAATATTGGTGATCAGCGCGATCATAAATGTCGGCAGGGCAATCGCCAGACTCGGTCCCATACGTGTTTTGATCTCGGCACCAATGTTTCGGTTGGCATCGGAGTAGCCAAAATCAAAAGAGAAGAGCTTTAGAGACTCCTGTACAAAAAGGGTATCGGTTATCTGTTGCAAGCCTTCTGCTTTTTCATTGAGGAAAAGCGGCTTGTCATACCCTTTGTCTACCTTCCAGGCTTCTATCATTTGGGGTGTGACCTGCTTTGCTCCCAACTGTGCTCTTGCCATATCATCAGGAGAGTTCACCATAAAAAAGAGCATAAAAGTAATAAGGTTGACACCGATCAGGATAGGAACAGCATAAAGTATACGTTTCAAAATATAGGCAAACATTTAATCTTCCTTCCTGATCACAGATCTTTGTCTGTTCTGATAAATTTTATGGAGAAGATACCCGCTCACCAGTATAAACAAAAAGAGCAGTATCAGCGGCAGGATCAGCGGTTGATTCCAGGCTTTCTGTTTTTCCACTCTCAGCTTCGCATCAATACGCTTGTATTTGAGTGTATTGTTCGCCATGGCATTGGGCAGTACGTTTTTAAACCATTGCTGAGACAAGGTCAGAGACTTGGGATGAAAACCCCAGACCCAGGGGGCATCTTCTCTTGCGATCTTCAGCATCTCCTCTATCTTCTCTTTTCTCTCGGGAGTGTTCTGCATGGTTTTGATCTCATCAAAAAGGGCATCAAACTTCGGATTTTGATAATTGGAAGAGTTGATCCCTGCTCCCTGTGTATTGACCACTGCATTCCCCCCATAAAGAAGGAAGAGGAAGTTCTCAGGATCAGGATAGTCTGCATCCCAACCCCAGGAGAAAAGCTGTACCTTTGCTTTTCGGACCTTATGCTGAAAACGGTTATAGTCGGTCGATCGTATGACCAGCTGTATGCCCAGTTTGGCAAACTGCTCGCGTCTCCAGTCCATGAGTGCTCTGTCATCCGGCCCCGTGGCGGTGGCATCATAATGCAGTTTTAACTGTTTTCCTGTTTTGGAAGAGATACCATTTGGGTAACCTGCCTCTGCCAAAAGTTTTTTAGCCACTTCCAGCGATTTACGTACCCTTTTGCCGTTTTTCCAGTCATACACGACCGTATCGGTACCCTTTTCACCCTCTTCATAGCCAAAAATACCCGGAGGTATGGGTCCCTGTGCAGCAATCCCCCGTTCATTCATAAAAATGGAGATATACTCTTCCTCGTTTTGCGCAATGCTTATCGCCTGACGCAATTTTTTTGCCGACACGGAATAGCCTCCGACCACTGGGTCTTCCATATTGAAAGCCATATAGAAAATAGAAGGCTGCACAGCTCCTTTAAGCACAATGTTTTTCTCTTTTAATTCTCCACTCAGACCCATAGTACCCGTTGAGGAGATCTGTACAGCCTGGTCAAAGGCTTCCGAAGAGATGCCCGAAGCATCATAATAACCTTGAAGGAATTTATTCCATAAAGGAATACTCTCTTTCTCCAGACTGTAAATCACCTCTTTCACAAAAGGCAGTTTTTTACCTGCATCTTCAAGCATCTCTTTGGCAATATTGGCACCCTTTCGCTCCTCTTCCGTCAAGTCAGGATAGACTTCCTCATGAAAATTCAGGTTCGCTCTGAGTACCATCTCCCTGCTTGGGTCATTTTCAGCCAAATAGTAGGCACCGGTACCCACAGGAAACCAGTTCAGCGTCAAATTCTTTGATATCAGTCCCTCCTGTTGATAAAAGAGGTCTGCTTCCCAGGGAACAGGTGCAAAGAAGTTCATAGACAACCAAAAGAGAAATTGCGGATATTTCCCGTGGATTTTAATACTCAGCGTATAGGTATCTAAAACCTTAACACCTTCTATAGTATAAGCTTGCAAATCTAGTGCTTCCCTCTTCTCTTTTTTTTCTCTTGCGATTTTTGATATGTTTTCGGAAAACACTTTCAGTCCGATAATATATTCAGACATGGCATCGAGTATAGGGGAGTGATTGTCTCTCACTGCCATTCTTTTGATGGCATAGGCATAATCTAAAGCCGTGAGTGTACGTGTTGCACTCTTTTTAAAATCTTTCAGGTTATGAATTTTTTCAAGTCCTTCAGCAGACAGATTTCCATATAAAAGATTTCCCTTTTCATCTTTAACGAAAGCCGGATGGTTCTGATACTTTATATCTGATCTAAGCAGCAGGCGATATTCTGAAAAGACAACAGCAGGGTCATTTTCACCGACACTCTTTCCCTCTTTATCAAGGTAAGTAATTTCTGGCATTTTTGTGAGAGTTAAAGGCTCCAGTACATAAGGACGTTTCAGGTAATTGTACTGAAGCGGCGGTTCATAGATCTGACCGATGATCGCCCACTCATTGGCATTGTAAGAAATGACAGGGTCTAAGCGTTTTGGGGGTGTGGTAAACGCAGCAAAAAGTGTTTCTTTTGCCACCTCCTGACTGTTGTGGGGGTTGTTCCAGACACCTGCATGAAGAGTGACACTCAGTACTGACATGAAAAGTGTGGTGAGCATCAATTTATACATAATATCCATTTTTTATGATCTATAGTCTGTAATCTATAGATGGATTTTATCATAATTACATTTACGATGGGAGAATGCCCCAAAAAGCCTGTTAACCAGGATAATAATACTCCTATATTCATCAAGATAATTTATGATGTTTTTAAAAAAAAGAGACGTTTACGGTAATTTAATCACCACATATTATAAGTTGGAAAAGAATGCATTATGATTGTAAGATATAACTTGGAATTAATATGTCTTTAATTGATGTTGGCATAGAATAAAGGTGAACAACAATTTAATATATGAAGGAATGCTATGGCACGATTAGTAATTATGGGTGGTGGTGTATCAGGACACACAGCTGCATCATTTGCAAGAAAATGGCTCGGAGATGAGCATGAAGTAGTAGTGGTAACACCAAATTCACATTGGAACTGGATTCCATCGAATATCTGGGTAGGTATAGGGGGAATGACAAAAGAAGAAGTAACATTCCCTCTTGCTCCAGTATATGAGAAAGCCGGAATCGACTTTAAACAGGCAAAAGCTGTTTCTATTCATCCTGAAGGAAATGCTGACAGTGATAATGCTTATATCACTCTTGAATACACGGGCCAGAGGAAAGAGCGTCAAACCGAGGAACTGACTTATGATTACCTCATCAATGCTACCGGACCAAAATTGAACTTCCCTGCAACACCGGGACTGGCTGATGGTCATACAGTATCTGTATGTACAGCAGACCACGCGGTACATGCGAACCTTGAACTTAAGCAGGTTTTTGAAAAAGCAAAAGCTGGAGAGAGACAAAAAATTCTTGTCGGTACAGGTCACGGTATGTGTACCTGTCAGGGTGCTGCCTTTGAATATATTTTCAACATTGAGCACGAAGCGAAGAAAGCAGGCGTAAGAAACAATATTGATATTAAATGGATCTCTAACGAGTCATTCCTCGGAGACTTCGGTATTGGTGGACTTCACATGAAACGTGGTGGATATGCCGCCTCTTCAAGACTTTTCGCAGAATCACTCTACTCAGAGAGAGGTATTCCATGGATCATCGGTGCACACGTTTCCAAAGTAGAAGCAGGAAAAGCACACTATGAACTCCTTGACGGAACAACCGGTGTAGAAGAGTTTGACTTTGCAATGCTTATTCCACCGTTTGCAGGTGTGGGTCTTAAGGCATTTGACAAAGACGGTTCAGACATTACAGACACGATCTTTGCACCGAACGGATTCATGAAAGTAGATGCAAAATATGATGCAGGTGCGTATGAGAACTGGAAAGCTTCTGACTGGCCAAGAACCTATCAGAACCCGACATATTCAAATATGTTCGCCTGTGGTATTGCCTTTGCACCGCCACACTTAATTTCTAAACCAATGTCTTCAGTCAACGGTACACCGATCAACCCGACACCACCAAGAACAGGTATGCCTTCAGGTATTATCGGTAAAGCAGTTGCACACTCTGTCTGTGACCTCATCAAAGAAGGTGAAAAAGCACACTTGCATGAAGCTTCTATGGCAGAGATGGGTGCAGCATGTGTGGCATCGGCAGGTAAAGGTCTTACAGACGGTACAGCTGCAGCATTGACTGTTTACCCGGTTGTTCCTGACTTTGAAAAGTATCCGGGTCTTGGTCGTGACTTGGACTATACCTTTGGAGAGATCGGACTTGCAGGTCACTGGATCAAACATATCCTGCACCACATGTTCATCTATAAAGCAAAACTCAAGCCAGGCTGGACTTTGATCCCTGAATAAAACAACGTGTATCTGACAAAGTTCAGATACATAATACAATTACACTATTAAAGGAAATAATATGCAACAAATTGAAGATACAGTCAAACCTTATGACCAGAACTTCACGACAATGGTTCCAACAGGATTTGTAAAATTTTTCAGAACTTGTCTTATTTGGCAGTTCATCAGATTTATCGCGATCAATATCAAAATGATCATTGTGGTTGGTAAAAGCCACTAAACCTTCTGCAGATACCTCTTTGGGTATCTGCACTCTTTCTCTCAAATATTTATAAAATTTCATATCAGCCATATTAACTTTTATAAGCATTTATAGGAGATTTATATTATGGTACAAAAACTAGTTATCTATCCTGACGACAGGGTCAACTGCACATCAACCGATGTAAGATCATTCAACCAGACACTCTGGGACGTTATCACCGATATGTCAGATACAATGAAAGCCTATGATATTGAAGCCATGGCAGCGATGCAGATAGCCTATCCTTACAATATCATCCTTATTAAAGAGGGGGACAGCTATCAGGAATATATCAATCCTCGCATCATTCAGAACCACGATACCTTCGATTCTGAAGAATCTTCGATCTATTATCCCGATGTCACTGTCACCGTACCGCGATACAGTAAGATCAAACTGGTCTATGAAGATAGAGAAGGAACAGTCCATTATAAAGACATCGATGACCCGAAACTGGCAGCGACCCTTCAACGAAAAATAGACTACACTTTTGGCGGAAATCTTTTAGACAGAGTTGATAAAAACAAAAGAGACAAGATCATAGACGCCATGGCAGGCAAAGGGCTTATGCCTCTGGCAGATGATGTCTGCCCAACATTCTCAAACAAAGACTACATTGTCAGTTTTACAGACAAGCTTCTCATTCTTATGGGACTTTCTCTACTGACACCACTCTTCCATTTTGAAAAAGAGACGATCGAAACCATTTATAGTGTCGATAAATTCCTCTTCCCTGCTATTGTGGTCCTCATGATCGCTTTCTTTTTCTATGCACAATATGAAGCAAAAAAATATAAACAGTGTTCTTCCTGTCAAATTGGAAATAATATAGGAGTGATTGTAAAAAGGTCTGTTGCAGCATTTGCATTTGCACTGGGTGCTTACTTTTTAGTAAATCCGTATTGATATAGTTGTATAGAGGGGAATAAAGGGAAGGGACTGCAAGAGAAGATCTCTTGCAGAAGAAACAAAGTCTCCAAAGAGACTTTGTAAAAAGAGTAATCTGTCGATTATCTTTTTGAGAACTGTGGAGATCTTCTCGCTTTCTTTCTACCCGGCTTCTTACGCTCAACGACTCTGGAGTCACGAGTAAGAAGACCCATTGGCTTAAGGATCGCTCTGAAAGATGGTTCAAACTCAACCAATGCTTTAGTGATACCGTGCTTCAATGCATCTGCCTGTGCAGAGTAACCACCACCAAGTGTAGTCGCTTTTACATTCATAGACTCAAGCTGCTTAGTCGCTTCAAGAGGAAGTCTCACTTTCATCTTAAGTGTTTCATGTCCGCCCAACCACTGGTCAAGTGTTTTACCGTTAATTAGCATTTCACCGTTACCTGGTGTCAACCAAACTTTAGCGATAGCCGCTTTTCTTTTTCCTGTTGCATAAATAGTTGCCATGATTACGCTTCCTTATTGATTTGTGCAGTATGTGGGTGCTCAGAACCAACATATACTTTTAATTTTTTAAGCATGTGTCTACCAAGTGTAGTCTTTGGAAGCATACCTCTAACAGCAAGTCTGTAAAGTTTTTCAGTGTGATTGTCAAGCATATCACCAAGTTTTTTACTTTTAGTTGAACCAAAGTAACCTGAGTGAGTGAAATACTCTTTATCTTCCAGTTTAACACCTGTAAATTTTGCTTTTTCAGCGTTGATGATCACTACGTAATCACCACAGTCTACGTTTGGTGTAAATGATGGCTTGTGTTTACCTCTGAGAAGTGTCGCTACTTCAGTTAAGATACGACCAAAAGTTTTACCTTCAGCATCGATCAAAACCCAGTCACGTGTTACGTCAGCAGGTTTTAGTACCTTTGTCATTTTCATGAGTTATCCTTAATATTTATAAGCTCTCGCTTTTAGTGGAAGAATAATACCCAGTTAACCTTAAAATTTATTTAAATTAAGTTTAATTTAAGATTACTGCTTAAATTAAGTACTTTTTTGATGCTGCACTTTTAAAAAAGAGTATAGTTACAATGTGCACCCAGATTGAAGCATGACTGTCCCTGCTTCACTACCGTCACTTTTCCATAGCTTTTCATTGCTGTTGTTATCATTTGTTTTAAAATAGAGCAAGCCATTGACAGTTTGCAGGTCATGTGGGTTAGCACTCCCCGATACCAGATCTTTTACCATCACCGTACCAGCTTCACTACCGTCACTTTTCCAGAGTTCTCTTCCTGCTATCCCGTCATCTGCACTGAAAAAGACCGTACCGTTCACATTTGTCAGCTCTGTTGCATTGGAATCCCCGGACTCATTGATATTTTTAACCAACACTGTCCCTGCTTCTGTACCGTCACTCTTCCAGAGTTCCCGTCCGTCAGCCTTTGTATTGGCTGTAAAAAAGAGCGTGCCATTACTATTGACCAATTCATCAGGACTGGAACCTGCTGTACTGTCAGGACCAGGTTTATTGATGTCTTTCACTAACACAGTACCGTTTTCCGTACCGTCACTTTTCCAAAGCTCATTACCATAATCATTATGATCCGCTGCAAAAAAGAGTATGCCCTCCACATCTGTCAATCTGTTTGGGTTGGAACCGCCGCTGGTATCAATATTGGCGACCATGACCGTACCTGCATCTGTACCGTCACTTTTGAAAAGTTCATCTCCTCCGCCCTCACTGGCTCTGAAAAAGAGAGTCCCGCTGGAAACAGTCAAGTGCTGTACATTCAGCAATCCCGCTTTCACTTTCACGGTCCCTGCTTCCGTACCGTCACTTTTCCAGAGCTCTTTCCCGCCTACAGCTATTGTCGCACTGAAATAGAGTGTCTTATTCATTGTTGTCAAAAATTCCGGATAGGAACCGGCATCACCGTCATTGATATCTTTGACTTCAAAGGTACCGTCCACTGTACCATCACTCTTCCAAAGTTCTGTACCATTATCCTGCCCGCAGAAAGCAAGTGACACATCATGCTGCTGTGAAGCAATAATTGACGGCAATATTGCCGCAGAATAGTAAAAGAGTATATCGGCTTTCACTGCCGGTATCAATATCATATTTGCCATCGCAAACGTCAAACCTATTTTCCTGATCAATTTCATAGACATTACAAACCACCCCATTTAATTTAAGTTATATAAACTATAACAGAATCTAATTTTTATTACACCACCTTTTAGGGTGAGAAGAAGAGGGAATTGTATGATCGATAACAGAATAACGGCCCAATCAATTTCAAACTTACATTTGGGCACCTCTAAAAACCCTAGGAGTCTGTCGGATACCCCACAACAATCTACCGCATAACCCTGAAATTATTTTAAAAAATCTCTTTGTCTGAAATATAAGACAAAATATCCTCCAAAAACACTCATAATGCACTTGCTATACACGGCCCGTTCCCTCCTGTTATCCCATTATCGTATGTAATCTTTTTAGATTATATGCCATACACACTAAACGCCACTCACCTTCTGCCTTTTTAAAGCTTCTGAGCATAAATTGTCTAAATCCCATAACATGTTTAATAATACCAAAGATAGGTTCTATGACACTTTTTCGCTCAGCATAAATGGCTTTTCCTTCTATCGTTTGAAGACGATGTTTCATCCTTTCAACTTCTGTAGGGTCATCAGGTAAAGGGTCTGCTTCTCTAAAGCGTTCCTCCAAAGGCTGATTGTGTTGTTCTTTTCCAAAGGAGATGTAGGGAGTCAGATCGTTCTTTAGACACGCTTCGATATTATCCTGGCTAAAGTATCCTGCATCTGCATTAAATGCTATAGAGGGTTTGAGATCGGGATGTTTTTCATACCACTTCATAGTGGGTATGATTTCTTGTTTATCATTAGTGTTTTGTGTGACATGGGTATGTAGTATGAGACGAGAATCATGATCTGCTGAAGCTTGGGCATTATAACATTGTTCAAATCCTCCACCAGAGGTTTTCATAATACGAGACTCTTCATCTGTAAGGTTGATCTGGTCTGAATCTTTGGGTTCACTGCTTGGTTCTTTTGGTTTTTTACCTGCTGTCTTTTTGCCTGTGA
>JALSUP010000205.1 GCA_027071315.1 Sulfurovum sp. | reverse complement strand
TTGTCATGTTCGCACTGGGCTTTGAAGAGAATATTTCAAACTTCACACGGGGCTTAAAGCGAAGCTGGGGCATTGCCATCATTGGTGCTGTTTTCCCTTTCTTTGCAGGCTATTACACCGCCACACTTTTTGGCTACTCTTTTAATGTGGCGATGATCTGGGGTTTGACCATGACGGCTACCGCTGTGAGTCTGACCATGGTTTCACTCAAGTCTGAAGGCTTGCAGAGTTCACAGGCTGCCATAGGTATTATGACTGCTGCCGTGGTCGATGACATTCTCTCACTCATTGGTCTCTCCATTCTTATTCCTATTGCTTTGAGTACACAGCAGGATGCCCATGCGGTCATTGACCTTGGCAGTATCGGCTTCATTTTACTTAAAGTCGTTCTTTTCTTTTTCATCATTCTTTTTATAGGCATGGTTCTTTTCCCCGATACACTCATAAGTGAAAAAGACAAAAAACATGGCATGATCTTTAAAATGGCTGTCAAAATAAGAAAATATTTCGGCATTCGAAAACTGCTGACCGTTTACAATGGACGCTTTACACCGCTTATTATGATCTTTATTGCCATGACCTTTGGTGCCATTGCACACAATATGGGTTTTCACCCTGCCATCGGTGCCTACTTTGCAGGACTCTTTCTTAAAGAGGAGTACTTCCAATGTAACATTAGCGAAAGTGTCAAAAACCATAAAAAAGATGCAGAGTTTGTCTTGAACCATTTGGCCTTCAGTATTTTCGGCCCTATCTTTTTTGTCATGCTGGGAACCAAACTCATTTTCAATATGCAAGTCATTTTAGACATTCTGCCTATTGCACTCACACTCTTTACCTCCGTCTTCATTCTGCAAATACTCTCTGCTGCTTTAGCCGCACGCTATACAGGTAAATACAGATGGCATGAATCGGTGATGATCGGTCTGGGGATGCTGGGACGGGCAGAACTTGCTTTCATTGTCATTGACATTGCCTATGTAGAAAATCACCTCATCAACATAGAACAGTTCTATGCCCTCATGATCACGATTTTCCTCTTAAATATTGCTGTTCCCCTTCTCATAAAATGGTGGAAACCTTACTACCAGGGAAAGAAAACACTCTATGTAGGGAGTGTTTTACTCAGTAGAGGGAAAGAGATCTGAGTCTAGAGCCTCTTTACTCTCTATTAAAACTTTCATATTAGACTCCAATTTTTAAAATAATGACAATGTAGTATCCATATCCAACTCAGGTGTACCACATCCAGTCAAAAACTCTCTCATCTTCTCTTTTACCGGGTAAATATCGAGTTCAAGACCCCAACGAAAATTCCCACCGTCTTCTGTCCACATATTCATGACATTTGAATTGAGGATTTTTTGAATATCCATATCAGACAGTTTGCGAGATATAAAAAGACTGCCATGATCTGCACGAATACCATTTTGACCATATTGCGGCAAAAACATACCATCACTCAATTCAAAATAATTACGTTTGGAATTCTGACTCTGTCTAATGGAGTTTTCCACATTGGTAAGAATCATGCCATCTACATACATTGTATGATCTTTACAATAAAACAATAGTTTCCCTATGCCCCCTGCTCTTTCCTGTTCAATACGCAAATAAGGGTATTGTTTGTTGTTGGGTCCATAGGTTATTTTTATTTCCGCAGTTGTTTCTGTTTTTCCATTATTTGCAAAGTTCAATTTTAATGCCTCTGCTTTACTCAACCAGGTAACAGAATTTTTATCGGTCTTACTTGCCACAACAAACGCTCTTTCATCTATGCCCATATCTGAGAGGTATTTTACTATGTCCGCTGTGGTTTGTTGTGTCTGGGCAATACTTCCGAAGTTTCGTCCATTTTCATTGTAAAACTGATGTAACCCGAGTCTTTGTCTGTCATTATAGATATAACGTGAAGCACCTCCGGCAAACGCATAACTACAGGCACTTGCACAGGTTCCGGACATTCGGTCGCCGGTCGTACCTATACTTGTTGCATAACGCATTTCACGAATGATCCTGCCTATTATCATGCCCTCCTCAAGTGAACCGCCATAAGAGTTAAAATAGACAATAGCATTTCCAATATTTTTTTCTTTTATAAGATGTATCAACTTTAATGCTGTGCCATGCTCTATCTCTCCCGATGCATAGATCATTGCTCTATGGTTCATATAGTCTGTTTCTACAGTGAAGTGCATGGCTTCTGAGAGTAGAATATTAGGGAACAATAGCATAAGAAAGAGTATTGGCTTTAGCATCTTTTTTCCTAGTCAAGTTCCGTTGTTCCAAAGCGACGATCATACTCTTCAACTAAACTTTCATAGCGTTCCACAAGTTTTTCTTTTTTCTCTTCAAAGTATGCATCCCAGTCATCTATCTCCTGAATGGTATTGAATGTTTCATCTTCTCTTAACTCTCGTATCTCCTGTTCTGTGGCATCTATCTTCTGGCGTATGTCTACAATTTTAATTTCCAAGATCTCTCTGTTGTTTATGCTGTCGCTGGCAACAGTAAAGCTCATGCCATTTTCGAGATTGAAGAGTATCTCTTTTACTTTTGCCAAATCTTTCTTACTATAAGCATTATTGAGTTCCTGTATGATTGCCTGTGCTTCAGATTTTAACTCATCTGACACAATGTCAGGATGACAAAGCAATGCTGCTTTTCTAAAGCATTTTTTTAACTCTACTTGTTCCTCTTCACTCAGTTCATAACGCTCTTCATTGAGTACTTCTTCATACTCCTGGTTAAACTCTTCATAGGTATTTTTTGCTTCTTCATACTCCCGAAATACGGGGTCGTCATCTAACGCTTCTTTGGCTTCTTTTGTTTTTTCTCTTTTAGTGCAGAGTTCTTCCTCTTTTTCATCTATCTGCTGTTTTAATTCTTGGAGTGCCTCATAGACCTCATCGTAGGCATCATCAAACTCATCCATCTCTTTTAACTGCTGTTCAAGGGTATCTCTCTGTGATTTTAATGCTTCAAGGTCATCTTTACAGCTTTCATAACTCTCTTTAACGGCATTAAAATCCAGCTCTTTCTCTATGGTCTCCATATAAAGCATCTGACGTTCAAGGTCAAGTATCTTGGTGATGATCTCACCGAGTAGCAGGTTATACTGTGTATTAAATTCGTTAATGTCATTACTGTACTCAGCTTTTCTTGCACTCAATGCTTCCAGTTTACTCTCAAGTACTTTCAGCTCAAGCTTCAAACCAATGACCTCTTCATCTTCATACACCGTCAAACCGGAAAACTTTCCAATATACGTTTCTATCTCTGCCACCACCGTAGCAAAGTCATTGTCTTTTATTTTGACGATGATGCTTTCTACCTCATCATCCAGTTCAAAAGAGGTCAATTTGTCTAATTGAAGTTCGATGATCTCCATATCTTCAATGACAATACCGGTTTTTATAATTTCTAGTCGTTTTAATATTTGTTGCATTTTATCTTCCTTTGGCTATTTCATAATCTGACTGTCTTTCTAAAAGATCATCATCCATGGAAACGCTACATCCATTCTCTATTAATTCATTTATCCAATTTTTCTGTATAGATGTTAATATAAGGGTAGGATTATCTTCAAGAACTAATGTTGTCAAATTAGTTAAATTTATTATTTCTTTTGGTAAGTCTTCTAATCTTATAACTAATCATTAGTTCTTTTAAATTAATAAGGTTTCCTATTTCTTCAGGTATCTCTTTTATATGATAGTTCTCATTTAAATATAAATTTTCTAAATTTATTAGATTTCCAATTTCTCTTGGTAACTCTACTAATTTACTTTCAAATTTAAATGTAGAAAAGCTTAACAGGTCTGACAACTTTCTAGGGAAACCATAATATTTATAGTAGTCATCAAAATTATTATAATGATGTAAGTCATCTTCATACTCATAATCAGGAATATTATTCTCATCCGCCCATTTCCATAATCTTTTCATCCACTCTTCATCGTATGTAACCTCACAGCCTTGATCTTTTAATCTATTAATCCATAGTAGTTGTTCTCTAGGAGTCTGTCGGATACCCCACAACAATCTACCGCATAACCCTGAAATTATTTTAAAAAATCTCTTTGTCTGAAATATAAGACAAAATATCCTCCAAAAACACTCATAATGCACTTGCTATACACGGCCCGTTCCCTCCTGTTATCCCATTATCGTATGTAATCTTTTTAGATTATATGCCATACACACTAAACGCCACTCACCTTCTGCCTTTTTAAAGCTTCTGAGCATAAATTGTCTAAATCCCATAACATGTTTAATAATACCAAAGATAGGTTCTATGACACTTTTTCGCTCAGCATAAATGGCTTTGCCTTCTATTGTTTGCAGACGATGTTTCATCCTTTCAACTTCTGTAGGGTCATCAGGTAAAGGGTCTGCTTCTTTAAAACGTTCTTCCAAAGGCTGATTGTGTTGTTCTTTTCCAAAGGAAATGTAGGGAATCATATCATTTTTTAGACACGCTTCGATATTATCCTGGCTAAAGTATCCTGCATCTGCATTAAATGCTATAGAGGGTTTGAGATCGGGATGTTTTTCATACCATTTCATAGTGGGTATAATTTCTTGTTTATCATTAGCGTTTTGTGTGACATGGGTATGTAGTATGAGACGAGAATCATGATCTGCTGAAGCTTGGGCATTATAACACTGTTCAAATCCTCCACCAGAGGTTTTCATAATACGAGACTCTTCATCTGTAAGGTTGATCTGGTCTGAATCTTTGGGTTCACTGCTTGGTTCTTTTGGTTTTTTACCTGCTGTCTTTTTGCCTGTGA
>JALSUP010000204.1 GCA_027071315.1 Sulfurovum sp. | reverse complement strand
TTTTGATGCTCCTATACAATGAAAACCATAACATCCTTTACGCTATAATAATGACAATAATAATACAGGGATTAACATGTCAGACGCAATACAAAGAGTTGAAAAAGCAATAGAAGATGTCAAACGCGGGAAAATGGTCATAATGATGGATGATGAAGACAGAGAGAACGAGGGTGATCTTGTCTATGCAGCGACTTTTTCTACACCGGATCTCGTGAACTTTATGGCAAAGGAAGCCAGAGGGCTCATTTGTACGCCTATTACCAAAGAGATCGCTGCGAAACTCGACCTGCTTCCTATGGTCAGCAATAACGTCTCCAACCATGAAACGGCCTTTACCGTCTCCATTGACTCTGCCAATGCCAGCACAGGGATTTCTGCGGCGGAGAGAGATGACTGTATCTCCAAACTGGCGAACCCGTTGACGGTTGCCGATGATTTCGTCCGTCCGGGGCATATTTTCCCTCTCATTGCCAAAGACGGCGGGGTGTTGGTACGTACAGGACATACGGAAGGTTCGGTTGACCTCTGTAAGCTTGCGGGTCTGGCCCCTGCTGCGGTGATCTGTGAGATCATTAAAGATGACGGAAAAATGGCGCGTATGGATGACCTGGAAGTCTTTTCCAAAGCACATGATATGGCCATTGTTTACATTTCGGACATTGTTGCCTACCGTCTGGCCAATGAAAAACTTGTTACCCGTCTCTCGTCAGAGGAAGTACTCTTCAGAGATGTGAAAGTGGAGAAATTGACTTACGGTGACCATTTGGACCGTACGCATACCGTTATTAAGTTTTACAAAGCACATGAAACTGCCAATGTGAAGTTTCATAACATTGCACCGGACATTGACCTTCTGCTTGACTGCAAACGATTTGCTGCCTTAAATAACTCCATAGACTACCTGAAACAGAACGGTGGGGTCCTTGTCTTTCTGGATACAAAAACCATTTCCAAAGAGCAGGCCAAAGAGTTTGGTGTGGGTGCGCAGATACTGAAAGATTTAGGTATAAAAAACATTAATCTGCTGACTTCCAACAAAGAGACAGAATTCATCGGTCTTACCGGTTTCGGTCTGGATGTCGTAGAGAAGATAGAGGTCGTTTAAGACAGTATGACAGGCAACATCTTTCAAAATAAAAAGATCACCACCATTTACGGGTGGGGGATGTTTATTATTTTCCTTTTTGTGATGATGTTCGCCGCACTTGTAATATATGAAGAGTACAATGACTTTGACCGCGAAGTCGTCATCATACGTAAAAACTACATTAAAGAACAAAAAAAGACAGTCTCTTTCGATACGAACCGTGTCATTAACTACATACAATACCGCTACAACAACAAAAGAGATACACGCTCCGAAGAGACCCTGAAAAATGAGGTCATCAATACCATTGAACATCTGTACGGACGGCAAAACGGTACAGGCTATATCTTTATTTATGATTTTAACGGTACGAACCTCTCTGACCCTTTACATCTGGACAATCAAGGGAAAAACCTGATTGATTTCCGGGACCCCAACGGCATTTATGTCATACGTGACCTGATTGATATTTCACAGGAGAAAGAGGGCGGTTTTGTCTCCTATGTATGGAAAAAGCCCGGCACAGGGGAACCTTCTTCGAAGATCTCCTATGCCAAAGCGTTTAAGCCCTGGGGCTGGATGATCGGTACGGGTATTTACCTTGATGAAGTCGAAAAGCTGATCGATGTCCAAAAAAGGGCATTGAAAGAGAGACTCATTAAGTATATGATGGAAATATTTTCTCTGACGGTCATACTTTTTGGTATTGGCTTGACAGGCCTGGGGATCATTAACCACCTTATAGGTAAAGAGATCAATGCGTTCTCCTCTTTCTTTAAAAAAGCGTCTACCACACATACCACCATTGATGAAGAGCAGATACACCTCTCTGAATTTAGGAAAATGGTGAAGTACATCAATGAAATGGTCAACACTATCCACAGGCGGAAAGAGAACCTCAAAGAGATCAATGTGGAGTTGGAAAAACGCGTTGAAAGTAAAACCCGTGACCTGAGTGAGCAGAACAGACTGCTTGAGAAAGAGAAAGAGTTTTCTGTTTCCCTGGTGAAAGCACAGGATTCTTTCATTAAACACTCCATTCATGAGATCAACACTCCTCTGGCGGTGATCATGATGCATATAGACATCCGCAAGATGAAATTCGGTGAAGACAAGTACATGTCCAAAATAGAGGCGGCAAGTAAAATGATCGCCAATATTTATGATGATCTGAGCTATATGGTGAAAAAAGACCGTTTTGTGTATGAAAAAGAATGGCTCTACTTTTCTACTTTTCTTAAGGGACGCATTGCATTTTTTGAAGACATTGCCAAGGGAAACCGTCATACGATCGTGGCAGAGATAGAAGAGGGCATTAAAATACACTTCTCCGACATTGAACTTCAGCGTATTATTGACAATAACCTCTCCAATGCCATAAAGTATGCCAATAAAGGTACGGACATTCATGTTTCCCTGAAAAAAGAGAAGCGCAGAACGGTTCTGGCCTTTCTGACCTATTCAAAACAGATCGCTGACACGGACAAGATCTTTGAACCTTTCCATCAGGAAGAGGAGCTGCAGAGCGGTTTTGGACTGGGACTGGAGATCGTGCATTCCATTTGCAAGAAAGAAAATGTACAGCTTGATGTCTCTTCTGATGCATCGGTAACCATATTTAGATATACTTTTATAAATTTTGCTTAGAGGTTTGCCATGAAGATCTTACTGCTTGAAGATGAATTGATGCTTCAGAGTGCCATTGTGGAGTACCTGACCGATACAGGGTATGAAGTGGATGCCTATGAAGACGGTCAGGATGCATTTGACGCCACGAAAGAGAAAAGCTACGACCTTTTCATTTTTGACATCAATACTCCGACCATCGACGGTTTGTCCCTGCTTGAAAACCTGCAGAAAGAGAAGATCTTTGTACCGACCATTTTCATTTCGGCGATCACACAGATAGAGCAGATATCGAAGGCCTATGAGCTGGGCTGCTACGACTACCTGAAGAAGCCTTTTCATCTGAAAGAACTTACCTTACATATGGAACGGCTTTTGAAAATGGCAAATGTAGAGTCCAAAAGTATTGTGAAAATTTCCAAAATGTATACCTATGACCTTGAAAAATGCAGACTTCTTTTTGACAATGAAGAACAGAGTCTGACCCCGAAACAGGCACAGATCATTAACCTCTTTGCTTCCAACATCAATAAAATCGTCGATTTTGATATGCTTCGCTACTATGTCTGGGATGATATACCCGTTGACAATGCGACCATCAGGGCAGAAGTACACAGGGTACGTCAAATACTGAAAGAGGACCTTATTGAGAGTCTTAAAGGAATTGGCTATAAGATCAGTAAGCACTATTAAACCTCGCTTCAAATTAACCGTTTGTTAACAAAAGTGTAACAAAACGACACAAACACTATTTAAATACCAATAATTTCACGTCAAAAGTAGATTGCTATTTTAATGCTATTTTTCTATTTCATACTAAACTCGTAAAAATACAAGGAGTACAGAATGAAATTAGTAAAATTAAGTCTTATTGCTATTTTGGCAAGCGGAATGGCTTATGCACATGACGAGGCAAGCAGTGACGGGAATGTGAACCACGGTTCTGCTGCGGAAGTCATTAATGACGGTGATGACAGCAATGGTGAGATCTTTGGACAGGCAAGATCTTTTTATGTAGACAGAACATACAGCTATGCAAGCAAGCCGGATAACAATCGTAACTCATGGGCAGCAGGTGGATATATTGGGTATAAAACACCGGTCATGAGCGGTTTTTCAGCTGCAGCAGCAGTGTATGGTACGTATGGATTTGAAATTCATGACCAGTCTATTGCAGATGATTTCCGTGACGGTATCAATACCGACAGATACGACCCCTCTTTAACCGGATACAACGGTGACAACTATGCCTTCATTGGTCAGGCTTACCTGAACTATAAAACAGGCAATACCAACATCAAAGCGGGTCGTATGAGACTCGATACACCGTTGGCGGGTGCCGATGATGCGCGTATGCTTCCAAACCTTTTTGAAGCGGCATTGGTGAGCAATACAGACATTGAAAATACGACTTTAATTGCAGGACACGTTTTCAGAGAGACAGTAGGTACATTTGCTAACGTGTATATGCCACATGATCAAACAAAAGCAGGTTCAATGCTAGCCCTCCACAGTGGTTACGGTTTGGGTGCAGAGCTTGGACTGAGTAGTGACTTTGTCAATATGGGAACCATCGCTCTTGGTGATGAAACACAGACCGGACTCGATAACAGTACAGCAGGTGTCACCGCTTTGGCAGCGATCTACTCTGGTATTGAAGGTCTTAAACTGCAGGCCTGGGACTATATCGGTTGGGATATTCTGAATGCACTTTATCTTCAGGCGGACTATAATTTCAAAGTGAATGAAGATGTTTCTATGTTCGTAGCGGGTCAATATATCAACGAAAGTGACATTGGAAGCTATCTTGAGCGTTTAACTGGCTCAGGGATCAGCAGTAATTACGGTGCAGGAAAGATCGGTGTGAAATATGCAGGACTGACTGCCTATGCAGCGTATTCTGTTTCAGGCAGTGCAAGCGGAGATGCCAATCTTGGAACGATCACTCCATGGGGCGGTATGCCGGCCTTTACACAGGGAATGGTAACAAGACACCAGTTCTTTGCCAATACAGATGCATGGAAACTTGCAGCGACCTATAACTTTAAAGATATGGGTCTGAACCTGAAAGCAACAGCATACTACACAAGTTTTGATGTTGGTGCAGAAAATGCATACAGCCCGGGAAATGCCTGGACAGCGACTGAACCGGGATTTGATTTTATCTATACGCCTGAATCCATCAAAGGACTTCAGTTGAGATTCAGAGGAAACTTCCCGGATGATTTCTCATCTACCGGAACAGGATGGGATGAGTACAGACTTATTGCCAACTACAACTTTTAAAAAGGAAAGTAATGACAAAAGAACAAATAGAACAGGTTAAAAATAACCCGAAATATCAAAAGCTTGTAAGTGAGAGAAGCAGGTTCGCCTGGACACTTTCCATCATCATGCTGGTGATGTATTACACATTTATTATGATCATTGCATTTGACCCTTCACTTTTCGGGATAAAAATGGGTGACGGTGTCATGACTGTCGGTATACCGGTGGGTATTGCTATCATTTTCATCTCATTTATTTTGGCTGGAATTTATGTAAGAAGAGCAAACGGTGAGTTCGATGATCTTACCAGAGAAGTAAGAGAAGAATTGGGAGACATCGCATAATGAAAAAATTATTATTAATTGCATTACCGTTACTATTGAGTGTTGCTGCTGTTGCTTCGGGAACCATTGAAGGTGAAATTGAAAAGCAGCCGCTTAATGTCTCTGCCATCATTATGTTCCTTCTCTTCGTTTCTGGAACACTCGGTATTACTTACTGGGCAGCAAAAAGAACCAAAACAGCAAAAGATTTCTACACAGCGGGTGGCGGGATCACAGGTTTACAAAATGGTATGGCGATCGCAGGTGACTATATGTCAGCGGCATCATTCCTTGGTATTTCCGGGCTTGTGTATATGGCCGGTTATGACGGTCTTATCTACTCCATCGGTTTCCTTGTCGGTTGGCCTGTTATTCTGTTCCTGATCTCTGAGAGATTGAGAAACCTTGGTAAATATACCTTTGCAGATGTTGCAGCGTACAGACTGAAGCAGGCCCCTATCAGAACACTGGCAGCCTTTGGTTCCATTGCAACGGTTATTTTGTATCTGATCGCCCAAATGGTCGGTGCGGGTAAACTGATCCAGCTTCTTTTCGGACTGCCGTATGAATTGGCAGTTGTCCTTGTCGGTGTGCTGATGATCCTCTATGTGACATTCGGTGGTATGCTTGCAACGACCTGGGTACAGATCATTAAAGCGGTGCTTTTACTTTCCGGTGCGACATTCATGGCACTGGCAGTGATGAGTCACTTCGGATTCTCACTTGAAGCCATGTTTGCAGCCGCAGTAAAAGTGCATCCTGCACATCAGGCCATTATGGCACCGGGTAAACTGGTTTCAGATCCTGTTTCGGCGATCTCCCTGGGTATTGCACTGATGTTCGGTACAGCGGGACTTCCTCATATTCTTATGAGATTTTTCACTGTCGCTGATGCCAAAGAGGCAAGAAAATCCGTTTTTTATGCCACAGGGTTCATTGGGTATTTCTATATTTTGACATTCATCATCGGTTTTGGTGCGATCATCATGGTCCTGAACAACCCTGAATACATTGACCATGCAAAAGCTGTTGTCAATGGTGCTGCACCGATCCTGGGCGGTAAGAATATGGCAGCGATCCACCTGGCTGATGCTGTAGGGGGAAGTTTCTTCCTCGGATTCATTTCAGCAGTGGCATTTGCGACCATTCTTGCGGTGGTCTCCGGTCTTACTCTGGCGGGTGCATCTGCGATCTCACATGACCTGTATGCGAATGTATTCAACAAAAGTGGTGAAGTAGATGAAGCAAAAGAGATGAGAGTTTCTAAAATTGCAACTGTGGTTCTTGGTATCATTACGATCTTCCTTGGTATTGCCTTTGAACAGCAGAACATCGCCTTCGTGGTCGGTTTGGCATTTGCTATTGCCGCATCAGCGAACTTCCCGGTCTTGTTCCTCTCTATGTTCTGGTCTAAACTGACCACAAGAGGTGCAGTACTCGGCGGAAGCCTTGGGCTTGCAACTGCAGTCATGCTTGTGATCCTCGGGCCGATCGTCTGGGTACAGATATTGGGGAATGCGGAAGCGATCTTCCCTTACAAGTATCCGGCACTCTTCTCTGTAACGGTTGCCTTTGTCGGTATCTGGTTCTTCTCTATCACTGACAACAGTGAAGCAGCGGAAAAAGAGAGAGCACTGTTTGAAGCACAGGATATCCGTTCACAAACAGGTATCGGTGCAGAAGGTGCATCTGAGCACTAAGTTTACACACGCAGAGCCTTCGGGCTCTGTATGCTGAATCATTTGACCAGTCCACTACCCTGGATTGGTCAAATAATTTATATTAAATAAGGATACCCGTTGATAGCACTTCTTGATACCCTGAAAAGTCACCTGCCTTTCTCCCTGCTTGATGATGCGGCATTTAAAACCATAGAAGCAGCGTCGCAAATTGCCTATTACCCGCAGGACACGGTACTCTTTTCAGAGGGTGAGATACCGCAGGTTATTTACCTGGTCATTAAAGGTGCAGTGGAAGCCACTAACAATGAAGACTTAATAGACGTGTATCACAGTAATGATGTCTTTGCAGCCATTGAAGTGTTGAAGAACAGTGCTTCTACCGAGACCTATACTGTTTCCGAAGAGCTCATCTGTTATGAAATCCCCTCAGAGACTTTTTTGGCATTGACGAAAGAGTATCCGGAGTTCAAAACCTACTTTTTTTCAAGTATTGCAGAGCGTATCGATATGCTTAAAGAGAAAAGAGAGAATGTCAAAGCAGCCGAAATGATGGTTGCAAGAGTGGATGACAGTCTTCTTCACCCCGGGTGCATGGTCGATGCCGACACAGACATTCTGGAGGCTTTGCGTACACTGGAAAATTCCAGAGCTTCGGCACTCATCATTAAAAATGAGTACGGCTACGGTATTGTGACCGATGCAGACCTGCGGTATTACATTTTGCACAAAGAGGAGGACAACCTTAGAAAAATTTCACAGATCCAGTCCTACCCTGTCATTGCCATAGAGGAAGATGAACTCCTTTTTAATGTATTGCTGACGATGACCGAACATAACATCAAGCATTTGCCGGTATTTGATGAGAGGAAAACGTTGCTTGGGGTACTGGACTTGACAGACCTGCTTTCCTACCTTTCTAATCAGACACATCTTATTGCGATGCAGATGCAAAAGGCAGAGAATATAGAGGAAGTCATCAAGGCTTCAGAACGTATTGAGATCATGGTTTCAGTCCTGCATGCCAAAGGGGTCAAGAGCCGCTACATTGCCAAAATGGTTTCAGAGATACATAAAAAGATGTATGCAAAACTCTTTGAATTCATTTTCCCTGAAAGCTGGCATGAACGCTGTACACTTCTTTTACTCGGAAGTGAAG
This sequence comes from Sulfurovum sp., assembly GCA_027071315.1. Taxonomy (GTDB): domain Bacteria; phylum Campylobacterota; class Campylobacteria; order Campylobacterales; family Sulfurovaceae; genus Sulfurovum. Next base: position 8,749 of record JALSUP010000204.1, on the reverse strand, counting down.
GAAGAGGGGAGCAGATACTCCGCACCGATCAGGACAATGCCATTATTTTTGAAGAGGGCTTTGAACCTGAAGAGAAAGAGGCTGTACTTCTACGTTTCATTGAAACCCTCGATAAAATAGGCTTCCCGAGATGTCAGGGGAATGTGATGGTCATTAATCCCGAGTGGTCAAAAGACCTTGCGGGGTATAAGTCGGACATCCGTCTCTGGATCGCCTCTCCGGACTATAACGGTTTGATGAATATGGCTATTTTCTATGATACCTATGCCGTAGCCGGAAATATTGCACTTTTCAAAACACTTCGTGACTATTTGTTTGAGAAAGTACAGGCACACAAAGAGTATTTGAGTTACTTTGCCAGGTCCGTAGAGAGTTTTGAATCTCCTTTAGGTTTCTTTTCACGTTTTGTCTCCAGTGATAAAAAACATAAAGATGAGATTGACATTAAAAAAGGAGCACTTTTTGCACTCATACATGGGGTGAGGGCACTCTCTCTGGAGCATACTATTACCAAGACCAATACCACCGAACGCATCAAAGAGCTGAACAATGTCGGATACATGAACAAAGAAGATGCCCATGAACTGCTTGAAGCCCTGGAGATCATCAATACCCTGCGGCTTCACGCACAGTTGGAGAAGCTTGAAAATGAAAAAGAGATGGACAACTACATCTGTTTAAGAACTTTGGGTAAGCTTGAAAGAGACACCCTGAAAGAGGCACTCAAAACCGTTGAACAGTTTAAAAAAAGAGTGGCATACCACTTTCACCTCGCTGCGGTAAGTTAGGTACGTTATGTTTGGAAGTCTTAAAAGAAAATGGAATCGTAAGCATTTGACAGATGAACGTTTTGCTTTTCTTTTTGATGAAACAGCTTCAGATGAAGTAGTGGTCTTCGACTGTGAGACCACAGGGCTGAACCCCAAAAAAGATGCACTCATCTCCATAGGGGCAGTGAAGATCAAGGGAAACAAGATCCTGACCAATGAGTCTTTGCATCTTTACATAGAGCAAAAAGAGCAGATAAGTGCCAAGAGTATCACCATTCACCAGATCCGTCACTGCGACCTGGAGAATGCCATACCTCTGGAAGAGGCGATTGAAACTTTTTTGCATTACATCGGGAACAGAACGCTGGCAGGCTATTTTCTGGAGTTTGATGTGGCGATGATAAACAAGTACATCAAGCCGATGCTGGGGATTACCCTGCCTAACAAGCAGGAAGAAGTTTCTGCCATTTATTATGACAAAAAGATAGCCACGATCCCCCAGGGGAACATCGACCTGCGTTTCGATACGATTTTAGATGATCTTGACCTGCCCAGACTTCAGGCGCATGATGCCCTGAACGATGCAGTGATGACAGCGATGATCTATCTGAAATTGAAACATGTGGGTAGATTGAAGCGGATTTAAGAGAGAGAATGGGTTTTGCAAAGGGAATGTTCACTAGAATATTTCTTATGCAAAGCGCATCTGGAGAGTTTGGAACCATTCCGGTTTGAAAGTCTTGAGCGTTACAAATAAACTAGATTCTAAAAAATAGGAGAATTAAATGTCAAAAGAAATTTTTTACCCGAACAAAGAACTTTTGGGAGATGCAGCCATCAACAGTATGGAGCAGTACCGTGAACTTGTAAAGAAAGCAGATGAAGACTATGAAGGTTTTTGGAGCGATCTTGCCAAAGAGAAGATAGACTGGTTCAAACCATTCGACCGTGTGCTCAATGAAGATGATGCACCGTTCTACAAGTGGTTCGAAGGCGGACAGCTGAATGTCGCATACCAGTGTGTCGGCAGACACCTCAAAGACAAAAAGAACAAAGCCGCCATCATCTTTGAGGGTGACAATGGCGACCAGAGAACATTGACATACCGTGAGCTTTACTATGAAGTGAACAGAACAGCCAACCTTTTCAGAAACAAATTTGACATCAAAAAAGGTGACAGAGTAGTACTTTATATGCCAATGATCCCTGAAGCGGCTATTACCATGCTCGCCTGTGCAAAACTGGGTGCTATCCACTCTGTGGTCTTTGGCGGATTCTCAGCAGAAGCCTTGAGAGACAGGATCATCGATGCAGAAGCAAAACTGGTCGTGACAGCAGACGGTGCCTTTAGAAAAGGAAAACCGTATATGCTCAAGCCGGTGGTAGACAAAGCACTGGAAGAGGGATGTGACTGTGTGAAAGCCGTGTGTGTGGTCGAGCGTAACAAAGAGCCGATCCACTGGGAACGCGGACGTGACTACTCCTACCTGCAAATGATCGAAAATGAGTCTGTGAAGTGTGAACCGGAAATGGTTGATTCTGAGCACCCGTTGTTCCTGCTTTATACTTCGGGAAGTACAGGAAAACCAAAAGGGGTCCAGCACTCATCTGCCGGGTATATTCTCTGGGCTCAGACAACGATGGAGTATGTCTTTGACCTTAAAGACAATGACACATACTGGTGTACAGCCGATGTGGGTTGGATCACAGGACACACGTACATCGTTTACGGTCCTTTGGCAGCAGGTGCCACAACAGTCATGTTTGAAGGTGTACCGACATTCCCGGATGCCGGCAGATGCTGGTCTATGGTAGAAGAGTATCAGATCAACCAGTTCTACACAGCACCGACAGCCATTAGACTCCTTCACAAAATGGGTACCGATGAACCATACAAATATGACCTCTCTTCACTCAGAGTCCTTGGAACAGTCGGTGAGCCGATCGACCCGGATGCCTGGAAGTGGTACTATGAAGCGGTAGGTTCTTCCAAGTGTTCTATTGTCGATACTTACTGGCAGACAGAAACGGGCGGACACATGATCTCTCCACTGCCGGGTGCAACGCCTATTAAACCGGGGTGTGCCACATTTGCACTGCCGGGGATCAAAGCGGAGATCATTGAAGAGGACGGTACACCGACACCGGTGGGTGAAAAAGGGTTTATGTGTATCACGAAGCCTTGGCCGAGTATGATCCGTAACATTTGGAATGACCCTGAAAGATTTAAAAAAGCGTACTTCGGTGACTGTAAGAAAGACGGTAAACCAGTCTACTTTACCGGTGACGGTGCCATGATGGACGAAGACGGGTACATTACCATTACAGGTAGAACCGATGATGTCATCAACGTTTCAGGACACAGAATGGGTACAGCAGAAGTAGAAGCAGCCATTAACAACCATGAAAATGTTGCAGCTGTCGCAGTCGTCGGTAAACCGCATGACATTAAAGGAGAAGGTATCTTTGCTTACATTGTACTCAAATCAGTGCCTTCTTCAAAAGATGATGATGTGGCAGATATGCTGGAGACGATGAAAGAGATCAATGCGCTTATTAAAAAAGAAATTGGTGCGATCGCACTTTGTGACGATATGGCATTTGTCCCTGATCTTCCTAAAACACGTTCAGGCAAGATCATGAGAAGAATCCTCAGAAGCCTTGTCAAAGGAGAAGAGATCACACAGGATATTTCTACACTGGAAGATCCGTCAATCGTTAAAACCATTGAAGATATTCTTAAAAAAGTATAAGTCTACACAGTTTCCCATGCATGGCATGGGAAGCTGAAACTCCCTAAACTACATCAAACCCCTGATCATTTTCAAATCTTCAAATACTTCTTTCTTTGCAGAAGGATTCCTCAGTAAATAACTTGGATGATACGTCGGTACCAGGGTATACCCCTGCTGTTTGTACAGACTCCCTCTGACCTTCGAGATGGCACTGTCATCTCCCGAAAGGTAGTGGTATGCTGTCGCACCCAGTGCCACAACGATCTTTGGCTTTATCAATGCTATCTGTTTTACCAGGTAGGGGTGACAGGTGTGTGCTTCCGTTGCTGTGGGTTCAGCATTGTCCCGGGGACGGCATTTAACGATATTGCTAAGGTATACTTCTGATCTCGGGATCAGCAGGACATTCTCTATCATCTTGGTGAGCAACTCTCCTGAACGGCCTATGAAAGGTTTTCCGGAAGAGTCTTCTGTCGCTCCGGGCGCTTCACCGACAAACATAATGTCCGCTTCTGTATTTCCCTCACCGAATACCACTTTTGTACGGCTTTTACTCAGATCACACAAATGACATTCAAGTGCCTGTTTCTTCAGTTTTTCAAGACTGTTCGGCAGAGTGAGGTCAGGTTCATCTTCCTGAAAAGTACTCACAGAAGTATAGCTGTAGCCTAACTGTTTAAGCAGATAAAGTTGTTTGAGAAGGAGGGCGTTTTTGAGGTTTTTCATAGAGGCATTATACCTCTATGCGTCTTAATTACAGACAGTTTCCGCTTTGGATGTAGTAGAGTGCCGATGCAAGCATGGTTTCGTCTTCATCTCCCCGTAAATGTGTGAGGTCGTCTTCTGCTGAACAGGTGGGTGCAATGCCGCTCATACTTGTTGTCTCATTGATACTGTTCCTGACATAAAAGTTGATGAGGAAATAGTAGTCGGAACCGTAAGTCCGTCCTCCCATGCCGACAGGCTTGCCGTGGGTATAGTCTCCAATGGTGATGACATTGCTCTCTCCAAGGTAAGGTTTCAGTGCAGAGATGACAAGTTCACTTGCCGATGCAGAATCTCTCGTCACTAAAAAGACAACACGGTTCATACGCAGGTCATTGCTCTCTACTTCTCCAAAATAGTAGTTGGAGTTGTTCGCTTTGTAATTGACATTCCAGTCAAGATAGACTTGCAACTGACCTTCATGCTGATCGTTGATATTGTCCAGCAGGGTACTGGCAACATCTACCGAACCTCCGCCGTTATAACGCAGGTCAACCACAAGCTCTTTAATGCCTGCTGCCTTAAATTTGCTGAATTCAGCTTCAAACTCTCCTACGGAAGTACTGGTAAAAGAGTCATAACGCAGGTAGCCTACATCATTAGAGAGTATTTTCCCTTGAGTCACTTTAAAACTGTATGCACGCGGGGTCATGGAGAAACTTGTGCTTTGCCCGTCACGTAAGACGGTAAAGGTACTGGAAACATTGAGGTTCTGGCTCGCTGCTGCAATGTTCTCATTGCTGGCAACTTCGCCATTGACTTCCAGAATTTTATCACCTCTTTGAAGTCGGTTCCATGCCGGTGAATCAATGCGTACCAGGTAGACCATAAAATCTTCCCGATACCCAAACCCAAAGCCTGCGGTTGTCTGGTTGACCATGTCTTCATACTCTGCCGATGTTAAGGTGAAACTCCATCTGTCCTGCTCTACCTTCAGTCCGTCTATCAGTCTTTGCGGTGTTGTAAAAGCATTATAATCTACCGTAGTATCTACGTCGTCAAACCAGAGATACTCGGTTGTAAAAAGGTTATAGACAAAGGTCTTCTCTGCACCGGAGAATGTCTGTCCTGCGACAGAACCATCGCTGCCGCTGCCTCCACAGGAGACCAATAAGAGTGAAGCAGTGAAGAGAAGTGAAAACAAATAGGGTTTTTTCATTAAAATATCCTTTGTATATGTATGTGAGATCTTACTCTACATCTTCTAAAAGCATAGGCGTACCCATGGCTTTGAGTCGGGCATTGCTTTCCTGAAAGTAGGCCTGCCAGAACGCACTAAGTGCTTTAAGACTTTTTGCATCTCTGTAACTCTTTTTCCCTACCATCCCTGTACCAATGACATAGACCCTTGCAGCATTGAAGTCAGCTTTGTAGTTACTTTTACGCACCTTGTCCATTTCTGTTTTAGTGGAGACTTTTTTGAGTGCCCCTTTACTGTAAAAAGAGGTAATGGAAGAGTGTTCCATCATGTCGGAGACAAGCAGTACCACTTTCTCTTTTGCCGTAGAGGGCTTAATGAGATGTTCGGAAATGTCGTCGAGAGATTTGATAATGTCTGAGTGCGGCAGTTTTTTATTGGCACCTTTGAGTGTACGTACCAGTGCTTTGGTTGCTTTTTTCTTGGCAAACTTGTATTGCCCGTTCATGCAGCCTTCGTATTTACGTAAAGACTTCTTTGCAATGTCATGTTTGGCAGAGTCAGGCAGCAGATTCTCCAGCTTTCCGGCATAGGCAACATCGGTGTATTTACCGTTCGCATTCGATGAAAAAGAGGCAATGGTCACAGCGTAACCGTTTTTGATGAATTTCATCATATTCTTATAGGTGTAGATCATCATATTCTTGTCTATCGGTGTGGTCTGGTCAACAAGAATAAAAAGCTCTTTTTCTATGCTGTCATTCGGGTTCTCTATGTGGAGTGCCTTGTAGCAGCTTGGGACATCGTTTCTCGCCAGAAGCAGGGTGCTTAAGGCGAGCAGGGTTAAGAGTAAATGCTTCATCTATTTGTCCTCAAATGTCAAATACTGACCAAACGTTCTGTCTTTATTGTTTCTAAGCAAGGCAGTTGTTTCCGCATCTGTTCCTGAGTTATCGTTAATAATATTCATGGCATGCTGCAGTTTTTGCAACTGTCTCTGTGCTGTTCTGGCAATATGTGTTTTCATACGGTCATAGTAGGCAAGGAAGGCTTTTTTCGTACTGAAGCCTCTTAAACATTCATACGCTTCTTTCGATTCACGACCGGCAAAACCCCAATGCATTCCAAAGAAAATACCCAAGATCTGTATGAAGACGAACATCAATCCCAAAATGAGGAACGTGGCTTCTCCACCCTTTAAATTGGTTTCATCAAGCACAGAGTTTGCTGAGGCTGCTTTGGCCGGGTTTTCTGCTTTGGCATCTTCCTCGAAGAGCGCAGTTAGGTCCTCTTTTGCATCTTCTCCTGAAGTATCACCGAAAAGCGCAGCAATATCGTCATCGGAACTGTCATCGACATCAGCAAAAGGGGAAGCCCCCTCATTGAAAATATTGACCGCAGACTCGTGTGAAGAAGCGATCTCCTGCTTGAGTACCTGGTCACGAATATAGGTCGCGCCCACGGCAACAAGGATGATGAATGTCAAAGTCAAGATCGTCTTCGTGTAGCTTGTCTTGACCTTGTCATTGATGTCGATCCGGTTAAGCATACGAATGTAGTTGGGGGATTTTTCATCATCAAACGTGTTGTCTATGGTGATGAGCTGTTCATCGGGCTTCAGGTCTCTCCAGTTCGAACCACCGGCATTGTCATTCTTGTACCAGCGTCTGATCTTTTTAATGAGTGTATTCTTATGCAGCTCCTGACCTGTCATGTGCGTGAGCCACACCAGTAAAATGGCGAGCATCATCGCCACACCAATGGCACCCTTCTGCTGTGTCGCTTCAGATGCACCGGGAATGGTAAACCCTGCAAGCACATAGGCAAACCCGAATGCTTCTACCGCCACCAACACAAAAATCATGATCCAGATGAAGGTTGGTGTGGGTTTACGTCCTAGCTCACCTGCTGAGTGTAGATACGCTTTTGCTTCATCAAAAGACTCAGAGTCTTTGTCAACCTTTTCATAAAAATTATAGTAGTCGCGACAGAGTCTCTCTTCAGAGTAGAACCATTTATGATTCTCATCGAAGCCTTCAATGTCTTGGGAAAGTCTCGCTATTTTGCCTATGAAAGGAAAGTTGTATGTGAGGTTCAGCCACCAGAACTTTACCTCTCTCCAGTGTGTGATCACAAATGCCAATACGATGATGGCAAAACCTACCAATAGGGTTTCAATTTTATGCAGCATTAAATATGCCAAAATAGCTTCCATGCTTTCTCCTGTACTTTAATGCAATAATTATATCTAAAAATATTTTGCTATAGTGATAGTATGAATAAATCATTTTTAATATTTCTTATTTTAGCGCTTATTATTTTTTTTGGATCACTGTCATACCGATATTATTGCAAAGCTAAAAACCCTGATTGTACTTTTCAAAAGGTTGATTCTGAAGCTTTGTGTCCGCAAAAAGGGATAGATTGGTAATATTTAATATACTTATTTGCCTTCGACAGTTAAAATAATAGATACATTTAACAAGGAGTCATCATGGCAAAGATACCACAGCACATTACGATCACACTTACTGCAGAGCAGGCAGAGCAGCTTGCAACCCTGCAAAAGTTAACGGGACAGGACACAACCCATGTTCTAAGAACGGCACTTTCAGAGCTTTATGACAAAATGATGTTAGATGAAGAGGCGAAAAAAATTGCAAAGATCAACGCGATGCTTGATGTACAGTAGGAAAAGAAGATGAATAAAATTAAAATTTTTGTACTGACTGTTATTGTGCTTATTGTACTTGTGGTAGTCATAGTCGGTACAGATAGAAAAGATGAAGTCCGAGAAGGTCAGGTAGATAATTTTGTCGAAATGTTCATACCGGAGCAAACAAAAAAATGTCTCATTGAAAACCACTATTCACTTGACAACCCGACAGAAGAGCAAAAAGCAGAATGTGAAGCCTATGCGAAAACAAAATGGGATGAAGTTAAAATGTTGAACGGTGTCGAAAACTAACCATTAAAGAATTTATAAACTATGCAAGAACTTATTACACTCCTTAGTGAAAAAACAAAACTCAGCCCGCAATCCATCCGTCAAATTTTAAAACTTTTGGATGAGGGCGCAACCATTCCTTTTATTGCCCGCTACCGTAAAGAGATGACAGGCGGAGCAAGTGATGATACCCTTCGTGACTTTTATGAAGTCTATACACGCATCAACAGACTGGTAGAGAGAAAAGCAGAGATCACCGCACTGCTTACACAAAAAGAACTGCTCACCGAAAAGCTGAAGAGCGACATAGACACTGTCCGTTCCATGACAGAACTTGAAGACCTCTACAGACCCTTTAAAGAGAAAAAGAATACCCGAGCTTCTGCTGCCGTAA
>JALSUP010000203.1 GCA_027071315.1 Sulfurovum sp. | reverse complement strand
ATTCAGGAATCTCAAAAAAACAATTCTACCCATCTAAAGGCTCAATTATCACATCCCATTTCGGTAATAATTTAGAGCGAATAATTCTATTTTCATAAGGTTTCATCTCTTCAAGTGTCAGTTTAACCCCATTTTCATATACTTTTTTACAAAGATGAACCATAGGCTTTATTCCTTTCCAAGTCATACTCTTAGCCCACTCTACTGCTTTGCTAATAGAATCTAGTATCTCTCCATTCCAATGCTCTTCTAATCTTCCCCAGCATCTCTCAATAGCATTGTATTTACTGTGGTATGGAGGATAGTAGATGAGACGAACTTTGATATTGTATTTATCTGAAAAATCTGTCATTCTTTTTAAAAATTGAGTTCGTCTCCCTGAACTATTTGGACCATTGTCTAAGTTGATAACAAGCTCTTGTATTCCCATATACTCACTCAGGTTTTCTCCCCACCAACTCTCTATGCAGTCAGCTATAAAGTCACTTGTCTCAAGTGAAGTTCCAAAAAAAAGTTAAATGCCCTGTGACGACATTCAAGATACCATAGGGTACTAGTTTTGCTATAGGATTCATATCGTGGTCTTCTGCTTTCTTGGCTTCTTTATCCCTAGATTTTCCACCTCTTGAAAAGTTACCAATATTTAGTTTTGCTTTTGCATCAATAGAGATTCTTAATGCGTTTGGATTATTGTCAGACGCTTCATTGACTCTCCATACATTTTCAAATATTTCATCAACCTCTTTTATCTTTTTGGCTGGTTTTGCTTTCAATACTCGTTTTAGGTTATATCCTAAACGATTGAGAATATTCCCTATTGTGTTTTCACAAGGAAGTTGCTCATCCTTATAGCCTTTGTTCTCAATCAATGCTTTTCTCATTGCTTTTGCTGTTATTCTTGTATAGGTTAGCCTTCCACTTTTCATTGACGGGTCTGCTTGTGTTTGGGGATCTGCTATCGCTCGTATATCTTCACTTAAAGTCTCTATTTTATCTTCTGTTCGTTTCCTACCTGTATCTTTATATCTATGTATACATCTAATCCCTGTCTCTATCTCTTTCATACCTACTTTTAGCATTTCTCTTCCCCATCCCATTGCAGATTCTGTTCGTCTTGCATTACCTTGGAAGTATTCTAATGCTATAAATGCTTGATACTCTCGTCGCTCATAACCTTTTAATCTTTTTACTGCCTCACGTATTAACTCTTTTTTCTCATCATTTAGCTTTTTCATCTTCTATTCTTTTCAATTATTGTACTGGAATAATATTTGTTTTTTGGTAAAATTATTTCTTGGAAGTCCCTTAGC
>JALSUP010000202.1 GCA_027071315.1 Sulfurovum sp. | reverse complement strand
ATTTTGAAAACAGTCTATTTTTATGGGCACTGCTTTTGCTTGTCCCGATCTTCTTTTTCATCAGAAAGCATTCAGATGCCTTGAGCCCTTATTTTGATGCAGTCCTTTTGAAAAAGATGCGTTACAGTAAAGGAGTATTGCCTCAATGGGTCAGAGAAGTTCTGCTTATTGCTGCAATAGCATTCGGCATGATAGCATTGGCACGACCGATCATCGATAACGGGGAGATCAAAGTACACTCCAGTAATATGGATGTGATCGTTGGATTTGACATTTCAAACTCAATGTTCGCAGATGACATTTATCCCGACAGGTTTACCTTTGCCAAAAAGAAATTTAATGCTTTTTTGTCAGATATGAAACAGGCACGCATCGGAGTAATCGGTTTCAGTTCCCGTGCTTTTCTAGTTTCACCGTTGACAAAAGATTTCAATACTTTGCGATTTCTGGTCAAAAATATGAGCTTTGACTATATCAGCCTTAAAGGTACGAGTATTGAAAGTGCACTGGATACGACAGAAAACCTTTTAGACAAATCAAAAAAGAAAGCACTTCTTCTTTTTACTGACGGTGGAGACAAGAAAAACTATGACAGAGAGATCGCCTATGCAAAAGAGCATGGCATTACAGTCTTTGTCTATGCCATCGGTACAGAAAAAGGAGGTGTCATAAAGACCCCTCAGGGCATAGTGAAAGACAAGCAGGGGAACATTGTGGTAGTGAAACGCAATGATGCCATCAAGGCACTTGCTGTTGAAACAGGCGGTGCCTACCTGAAGGCAGGTTTAACGAAAAATGATATTAAACAATTGGCAGACAATATGATAGCTAAATTTAAAAACAATGAGAAAAAAGAGCATACGATTCGTGACACAGAAGAACTTTTCGTTTATCCGTTGGCCGTAGCGTTGCTGCTGTTCCTACTCTCTTTCTCCTCATTTTACACAAGGAGAAAGTCATGAAAAAATTGATGCTATTGCTTGTTCTCTCTTCTTTTGTTGCACAGGCATCTATGCTTGATTTTGTAACATTGGGAAAAGCAGAGAAAGCATACCGGGACCATAACTATAGCAAAGCCATACAGGCGTATGCAACACTTGAAACAAAAAATGATGAAGCCAAATACAATTTGGCGAACAGTCAGTACAAAGCTAAAAAATACAAAGAGGCAAAGGCGCTTTACGCTCAGATAAAAGATCCGAAGATGGCGTATGAAAAATGGCACAACATAGGAAACTGTGAAGCAAACCTCGGGCAGCTCGATGCAGGTATAAAAGCATACGAGAAAGCACTGAAGATCAAAAAAGACAAAAATACAGAGTTTAACCTGGCACTTTTGAAGAAAAAGAAAAAAGAGAAAGAAGAACAAAAAAAGAAAAAAGATCAGAAGAAGCAAAACCAGAAAAATAAAAAAGACCAAAAAAACAAAAAAGATCAAAAAAAGAATGATCAACAAAAGAAAGACCAGAAACAGAACAAGAGTGGTCAGAAGAATAAAGATCAGAAAGATCAAAACAAAAAAGACCAGAACAAAAAGAATCAGAAAAAGAGTGATAAAAATAAGAGTGACCAAAAGAAAAAAGGTGATTCAAAAGAGAATAAAAACAAGGATCAGAAAGATAAAAATAAACAGGATCAGAAAAAACAAGATCAGAAAAAACAAGATCAGAAGAAGCAAGATCAGAAGAAGCAAGATCAAAAAAAGAAGCCATCGGAAAAAAATAAAGATCAAAAGAGTAAAAGTGCAAAGCAAAAAGAAAAACCACAGTTGCAAAAACAGAAAGCAATGAATGAAGCACAAAAAATGGCGCAAAAGAAAAAAGATGCAGAAAAAAAGAGAGATGAAAAGAAGAAAAATGAAAAGAACAAAATATCTCAATCTGCTGCAGTTAAAGCAGCTAAAAAAGAACCGATCAGTGACAAAGAGGTAGGAAAATACCTCAAAATGTTAGATAAACGCGGGGTAAATACCCTCCTGGTACCATTAAATTCTAAAGGAGAACATCATGAAGAAACGACACCTTGGTAAACTATTTTTACTACTTTCCATACCTTACTTTTTATGGGCGGGGCAACCTGTCTCAGCCATACTTAGTGATCCGCTTGTAGTAAGGGGAGAGAGTGTGACATTGACACTGAAAGCAGAAGGGAATAGTGTCAAATTTCCTTCTGTTGACAGTGTGGGAGGGTACCCTGTACAGAGCACCTCACAGGGTCAGAGTATTTCTACCATCAATGGAAGAACCACACGTTCTTTAAGCAGGCAGTATACATTTACGCCTCTGAAGAGTATGAAAATACCAAGTTATGCCATTGAAGTAGACGGAGCGGTAGCGCATACGAGCCCGCTTGACCTACAGGTCACTGCACCACAGGCAGCAGGCAAAAATGCTTCTGTACAGCTGGAGATGCGTCTGGCAAAAAAAGAGGTCTATGTGGGAGAGCCGGTACAGTTGGATCTTGTTTTTAAGCATACACCCAATGCACACTATGAAAAAGTGGAACTCTCAGAACCTGAAGTAAAATCTTTTTGGGCAAAAAAACTGCCGGGAAGTAAAACTGCTACAGAAAACGGCTACATCACGCAAACGTTCTCTTATTTGCTTTTTCCACAGGAAGCAGGAAAATTCACAATTCCTGCAACCTTCGCCAAACTTGGAAGTGCTACAAAAAAAAGAAGACGAAACCCTGCATTTGATGACCCGTTCTTTGACAATGCTTTTGGCAATGATCCTTTCTTTTCTGCCTTTGGAGGTTCACGACTGCAATGGAAAAAACTCTTTTCAAACCAGGCCGAACTGACAGTCAAAGCATTGCCCGGAAATGTGGATATTTATGGTGACTTTCAGATAAAAGCAGAGGTAGATAAAACAACTGTCGCTGCAAACAAACCGGTTAATCTGCGTATTGTCATAGAAGGTGAAGGAAATCTGGACGATATTAAAAAATTCAATATTGATATTCCCAATGCTGTTGTCTACCCGGATGAACCCATTGTCAATGCTGCTGTAGAGGCAGGTACTTACAGGGGAAGTGTCATAGAAAAATCAGCCATTGTGGCAGAGAGTAACTATACGATCCCCTCTGTTTCTTTCAGCTATTTCGATAAAAAGACACAAAGCATAAAAACAATTGAGACAGACCCCATTGCTGTGACCGTGACCGGTGGTACAGCACATCAAAATGCTGCAGCATTTCTTGAAGAAAAAAACACAGGGACAGGTGCTTCCGGCACGGAGAGCAATAAAAGTGCAAATGTAAATGCAGACGAGATTAAAGCATGGTTCACAGAGAAGACAAACTGGCCGTATCTGGCTGCGATTTTAAGTATTCTTATTATTGCCGGTCTGCTGCTCTTCAGAAAAAAAGGAATCAAAAGTAAAAAAGCACATAAAGAGGTCAATATTGTAGATAGGATCTTACGTGCCAAAGACGACAAGGCACTCATGGAAATTCTTTTACCGTATGCAAATGCTGACGATAGCGTCAAAGAAACCCTGAATAAACTGGAGAAAAATATTTACAGCCACGGCAAAGAAGAGATAGATAAAGAGTATGTTCTGGAATACTTCGAGACAAGAACATAAACTATGCCTTCTCATCCCCTTCCTTGACCACAAAAGAGAGAGGTACGTCAACAGAACGTATATGAAGGTCACGTTGTGGAAATGGTATCTCAATATGGTTTTCGTTAAGTGTTTTGTAGATAAGGATCAAAAAGCGTGAAGTGGTTCTTTGGGGAAAAAGGGTATCATTCCCCTTGATCCACACCAGTAGTTCAAAGTTTACGCTGTTATCACCCATACCGGTCATAAATACACGTGTATATCTCTCTGATGTAGTATATATGTCAGAGAATGCACTTTGATTCACCGCCTTTTTGATCAATCCTATCACCTCTTCGGCATCTGTTCCGTATTTGACACTGAAAGGAATTTCAAAACGACGAATTTTATCATTCATTGTCCAATTAATGACATTGTGTTGTATGAAATTTTGATTGGGGACGATAATATCTATATTGTCATTGGTATTGATCGTTGTGGCGCGCATACGAATGTCAACGACATGTCCATGAAGGTTTTCATCATCCAGTTGTACATAATCACCGATCTTGATACTTTTTTCAAACATCAATATCAACCCTGAAACAAAATTTGATACAATATTTTGCAGTCCAAAACCAATCCCTACAGAGAGTGCTCCTGCAACCAAAGCCAGAGAAGAGAGTTTTACGCCCAATACATTCAATGCAAGAAAAAAGACAATGAGAATGATCACATAATACCCTAAATTCCCTACCATCGTGCGTGTAGAGGGTGTAAATGATCTTTTATTCAGAGTAAGTGAATCTATCTTCTTTTTATACATACCGGCAATCAGGAAACCAAAGATAAGAATAATAAAAGAAATTGTCATCTTTAATATACTTATTTCGGTACCGCCTATGGAAAAAACAGGTCTATTGGCATATTCCCATGTGGAATAGACCAGGCTTTTAAACTCCTGCTCACCTGAATCTGTCAGTGTTGCAATGTTTCCCAAATATTCATTCTCCATCTTTAAAAGCATAAATACAACAGAGGAATAAACCTCCTTGGGTACCCCAAAGACAATGAGTTGTTTTCTTAGCTTTTTTTCTATTTCAAATGCTTGTTCGCTTTTTTTATGCAAGGCATGAGAGAAGAGTAAAAATTGTTCAGAGAGTACATCATGTTTTATTTTAAGATTGATATTTTGAAGTACTTGAATTTGTTGATTGATGATATGTAATTGTTTTTGATTTCTATTCAGTCCATATTGATCTTTATCTATTTTTAATTTCATTATTTCATTATTATATTTTTCCATTGATTTTAAATCAGTCTGAAGATGTTCTTTTATAGATTTTTGGTCAAATTGAATATATTTTATGCTTTGAATCAGTAGAGGGGAAAGCCTGTCGTTCCTTTCGTTGTAATGCTTTAGCTGTTGACTGTATATATGTACCTGCTTTTGATAAAAGGCAGTTTGAAGTTGGAGAGAAAAAAGTTGCGGGTCACTGTGATCTGCATGCGCAATTTCTGTTTTGATGATATCCATTTTTTTTGTATTTTTTTTCACTTCTTTTTTGAGTGAAATAATATTATAGATGTTATCCAAATAGGATAGAAATAATTTTTGATATCCTAGCGAATTTCTAACGGGGACCAGATCTATGTCAGGAATTTTTTTATATTGGGTGTCAATGAGCTTATGCAGCAACATCACTTCAAGGGAATGATCTCCTGTGGCATTCTTCTCATTTGACATTTTCTTCAATAGTAGTTCATAGGTACTCGTGTTGGCATCAACCAATGTCGTATTAAGATCTGCAGAAAATAAAAAAGTACTGAAGAACAGTAGTGTAAAAATAATAATTTGTTTATGCATAAAAATAACGGTCACATTTTTTGACAAGTTTTTCAAAATTCTTGACAGCCAAATGTCCTCTTTTACTGGCGATCACGCCTTCATCTTTGAGTTTATGCATTTGGGTACTGACCACGGAGCGCACAGAGCCTATCATCTCTGCCAAAGACTCATGTGAAAGGTTATTGATCAGTTTTACAGGATAATGGTCATAACTGTTCTCTTTGGAAGCATCTGTATGTTTTAAGATGAGGTTGGCAAGTCTGGTTGTGGTGTCATGGAAGACCAAAGAGGTACCAAAGGCTTCAAGCTCTCTCATTTTTTTACCAAGGTAGGGCAAAAAAGATTCATTGAATTGGGTGTATTCAAGTATCCATTTTCTCGCTCTCTCTATGGGAATACGCAAAACAGTCATATTGTCCATTACAACGGGGAAAACGACATGTTCTTTACCATCAAGCAAAGAGAATACATCGAAAATATCTCCACTGCTTTTCAAAAACAGTGCCAAACTTCTTCCTGACTCCGGGTCTATATGGGTAATTTTCAATCTTCCTGAAATAATGATATAGAGATGCTTCATCCCTATATCATGGTCCAAGGTCTCAGCTTTTTTCCATTGAACCTCTGTACACTCTGCTATCATACTTTTAAGCATCTCCGAGTCAAGCCTTCCGAACAGTGTCGATTGCTTTAATACCGTATATGCCTCTTCACGAAAGGCATTATCTTCAGACATTATTATCCTTTTAAACTATTCTGCATTATACTTTATTTTCTCTGCGAGAATATAGATGTTCCTTGATAATTTTGATTCGTATTGATGCAATTGCTCTTCCAATGTCTTGAGAGACTTCTCTTTGGCATATTCCCTGCATGCCTCTATGGCTTCTTTCACATAAGACTGTTCTGTCTCAATTGTTTCAGAGAGTTGCATTTTTGCCCAATAGAGTTTTCTTTTTTTTCTGTAAATACTTTCTTGTGCACTTTCTTCTAGGGTAGCGCTGATAATATTTAAAATATTTTCCAACACCTCTTCGGCATACTCTGGTTTTAAAAGAGAGCCTTCTCCCACTCCCTCAAGTATTTCATACGTCATACTTTCAACAGACTGCCCTGTTTTTTTAGATTCATACAGTGCTTCACGATAACACTCCTCAATCAATGCTGTCATACTTTTTTGACTGTAAGGGTTGTTTTCTATATATTTTTTTATATCATCTTTATCTGACATACCTTCTCCTCTAACGCTGGCTTATGCGCTGCACTTGTATATGGGTACATCTAATAACCCTAGATGCTCATAACATTACTAGCTTTGTTCTAGGTAAGGCACACTTTTGAAGACCTAGCCGTAGCTAAGTCAAAAAAGTGTAACGCCGCATAGAGCAAAGCTAGCAATGCCCAAAGGGTGAGCTTTGCAGACGCGATCTTTCACAAGATGCTTCTTTCATCTTAGCTTTGGCTAGGACTTGAAAGCCTCTTGCAAAATTTCACATCTGCAAAACTCATTATGAGCGTCTAGGGTTATTAGATGTGCCCATATGTCCCGCCATTTTACAACGAATTTTTTTTAGCGACTGTTAGCTGGCTGACAGACCTCGTTAAATTTTTTCATCTACACTTGTTTTACAACTAAAAATCAAAGGACACAAGATGAAAAAAACATTGTTACTCTCAGCGCTCACCTGCGGATTGCTTTTAAGCACTACTGCCATTCAGGCAAAAACACCTACAAAAACATTGATGGAAAAACAGATCAATACACATATGAAAGAACAGCAGAAAACACCTAAAGAGGTGGTTGAAGGAATTCAGGCAACTTTTAAAGCGACACATCTCATTCAGGAAGGGAAACCGGATGAAGCTAAAAAACTGCTACAGACAGCAAGCAGTAATTTTGAAAACGCATTGAAAGCAGACCCGAAACTTGACCTGATACCTTTGGAAGAAAGTCTTACTGCATACAGCTTTACCGAGTCTTCAGACGCTATTAAAGCCAGACTCGATCTTAGCAGACAACTCATCAAAGCAAACGATACACAAACAGCCATAGAAATGTTGATCCCATTAAAAGATGAATTGGATATTACGGTGATTGCTATCCCAATGAAACTTTACCCTGCATCAACAAAAGCTGCGCTGGATGCATTGAACAAAGGTGATAAAAAAGCGGCACTTACTGCATTGGCGGAAGGGTTTGGTACATTAGTGAGCAGTCAAATTGTTTTGCCTACCCCGCTTTTAACAGCGCAAGATCTCATCATAGAAGCTTCCCAACTGGATAAGAGTCAAAAAGAGGATGCCCAAAAATTGCTGAATGCGGCGAAAGAAGAATTAAAAAGAGCTACATTGCTTGGTTATACAAAAAAATATGATCCGGAGTATAAATTACTGAATGACGGTATAGAAAAGATCCAAAAAGAGATCAAGGGTGAGAACAAAGTTGAAAAGTTATATGATACGATAAATGAAGATTTTAAAAAGATCGTTCATCATACACGAATCACAAAAGTGCAACTGAAAAACCCTTCACAGGGAAATGAAAAAGTCGGCAATGCCGGCTTACATGACAGTGTCGGAGTGGCAGAAGAAAAAGCGCTTAAAGCAGGTCATGTTAAAGGTGAAGCTGCTGCCAAAGCTGCAGTAGAAGAGACCAGAGATAAAGATAAGTTTGAAAATTTTGATCTCAAAGAGACTTCCAATGCTTTTGTCAAAGAAGATAAAAAAGATAAAAAAGATGTAGTAACACCGGCACAGATCAAAACGATCAATGCGGAAGATAAAAATAATCCGTACAACTAAATGATCACAGATTGACAGTATAGCACTATGACATTGGTGGTATAATATCGAAGAAATCATTTAAATTTAAAAAGGTCAAACATGGCAGTAGAAAAAAAAGCATTTAATACACTCAGTGCAGTGATGCTGGGGATCGGGTCTATGGTCGGTGCCGGTATCTTTATCGTGATCGGTCAAGCCGGAGCAATAGCGGGGAACCTTGTTTGGGTTTCCTTTATTTTTGGCGGTATCGCTGCCTTACTCAGTGGATACTCTTTGGCAAAACTTGCATTGCGTTATCCTTCACGCGGTGGGATCATCGAATACCTGGTACAGGGTTTTGGTGAAGGTATATTTTCAGGAAGTGCAGGGGTACTCTTTTATTTCTCGCAACTCATAGCCATTGCAGCCGTTGCCAAGTCATTTGGTGCGTATGCCAGTACTTTTCTACCACATGTTCCTTATGCTGACAATCTATTTGCACTGGGTGTCGTGACACTTTTTGTGCTTATTAACCTTGTGGGTGCAGCACTGGTGGCCAAATCTGAAAATATTATTGTTTCCATCAAGGTCACCATACTGGTACTTTTTACCGTGATTGCCATGTTTTACATTAAAGCACCACTTTTAAGTGTAAGTCATATGCCTCCTATGAAAGAGATGTTCTTTGCCGTTGGACTGACTTTTTTTGCCTATCAGGGATTTTCTGTCATTACCAATACGGTTGAAGATATGAATGACCCGTCACATACTATGATGCGTTCGATCATTATTACCATACTCCTTGTTGGACTTCTTTATATCTTAACTTCAGTTGCAGTACTGGGAAACCTGCCGTTAGCGGAGGTTGTAAAAGCGAAAGACTATGCATTGGCAGAAGCGGCTAAGCCTATCTTTGGTGAATGGGGCTTCAAGATCATGGCAGCCACTGCTTTACTTGCGACTGCCTCAGCGATCAATGCCACACTGTACGCTGCCACCGAGATCGGCTATACCATGGCAAAAGACGGTGACCTCCCGAAGAACTATACTTACAATATGTACAACTCCTATGAGGGTCTGGTGATCAGTGGACTGCTCGTCATTCCGATGATCCTCTTTCTTAACCTTGCAGAAGTCACGACCATTGCAGCGCTGGTTGTATTGATCATACAGGGGATCACCCATGTAGGACATTTACTGCGTATCAGGGAGACCGGTGCTAACTTCTTTCTTGTGCTTGGTGCTGTTTTGGGTATGTTCGGTATTGCCGGTCTGACACTCTACTATACGAGTAAAGATATGCCAATGATCGGCTACTATATGCTTATGGCATTTGCATTGGCTTTTGCTCTTGAGATCATATTGAGACTTGTGACGAAGCGTGTTGTCAGTAAGCAGACAACACACTTTTCAGTTAAAAATGAAGTTGAATCACTATTGCATTCTATGTCTTCAAAAGATAAATAATAGAGAGGGTACTATGAAGAAAAAACTTTTTAGCATTGCTGTATTGAGTGTGTCTGTTTTTGTTACTTCTGTACAAGCAGCAGAAAACAACAAAACCTTTTCTATATCGATGAAGGCCCAACAGGGACCTATGACACTCCAGGAAAACTTCAAGCTTGCAAAACAGTACCCTACACCGTCAGGATGGCTGCTTGCCAACGCCTGCTCAGGATGCCATGGGACAAATGGCGCCTCTTTTAACACAAGTATCCCGGGGATTGCCGGTATGAATAAAAGTGAATTTATTGCTATTATGCAGGCATATAAAAGCGAAAAACCTTCGAAGTCAACTGTTATGACCATAGTCGCTGAACCTTTGAGCGATCAGGAGATAGAAAAGATGGCGGATTATTTTTCAAAACTAAAAGCCACAGAATGGAAACAAAAAAACTGGAACGAGGATGTCACTGTACCACTTTGGGGAAAACAGAACGGAAAAAAGGCTGACCATGCAGAAAAATAAGACCCCTATAGGGTATAAAACTATGAACAGAAGAAACTTTTTGCAACTCTCAAGTGTGTTGGCGCTTGAGTCTATACTCTTTGGTAGTTCGGTACATGCTTCTTCTCTTTCCAGTGATGCTTCTGCTTTCCACCTTGTTATTATCGGTGGGGGTATTGGTGGTGCGACGGCTGCCAAGTATATGCGTCTGTTGAATTCAGAAGTAAAGATCACGGTTATAGAACCCAACAAAGAGTATATGTTTTGTCCCGGAAGTAATGAAATATTACCGGGATGGGCAACAGTTAAAGATCAAACCGTTACCTATACAACTTTGAAGAACAGATATAAGGTCAATTTTATTCATACTAAGGCCGAACATGTAAACTATCGTAAAAAACAGGTAAGTCTGGAAAATGATACCGTACTTTCTTATGACAAACTCATTGTCTCTCCCGGTGTCAGTTTTGACTATGGTGCCATAGAGGGATACAGTAGAGAGTTGGCTGAAAAGAGCTTCCCTTCTGCCTGGAAACTCGATGCGCAAACACTCCTGCTGAAAAAGCAGATACTTTCTCTGCCTAAAGGGGGAAGGGTGATCATTTCTGTTCCAAAGTCACCTTACCGCTGCCCGCCGGCACCCTATGAAAGAGCAACATTTATTGTACACATGTTAAAAGAGTCAAATCCTACTGCAAAAGTCACTATTCTGGATGCTAATGATGATTTTGTTTTTGACAACGTCTACCCCTATTATTGGGAAAAACATTTTAACTTTGGCAAAAAAAATGCTTCGTTGGAGAGGGTAGCGGCCAAAGACGGTGGTACGATCGTCAAGCTCAACGCTGCAAAAAAAGTGTTGATCAACAGTGAGGGTAAAGAGTTCAAGGGAGATGTACTCAACATTATCGCACCTGAAAAAGCAGCAAGATTTGCTTTTGACAATGATCTGACTGAGGGAGACTGGTGTCCTGTGAACTATAAGGACTTCTCTTCAACCAAACACAAAGATGTCTATGTGATAGGTGATGCCATCATAAGCGACCCGATGCCAAAGACCGGCTATGTCGCGGCCAATCAGGCAAGAGTAGTTGTTCAGGCGATCAACGATGAACTTCATGGGAAACAAATCGGTACACCATTCATTGTCAATGATTGTATTGCTATGGTTGAACAGGATTTTGGTATGACTCTTTCTGAGATCTTCCGATATAACGGAGAAAACAAACCCCTTAAGGCAAGAGATTATATTCCCGGAGTGGACAAACAAAAATTCCAACAAAAGATGCTTGGTTCACTGGCTGAAGACTGGCAGAAAACATTCCGCCAATCTATTTTTTCCTAAGGTAAAAAGTGGTATTCGTCTCAAATCTTGACCTGTTGCTAAAGTAGTGCTCTTATATTATATCTTTAGATCTGTATCCCCAAATAATGGTGTACGCTGTACCCGATGGCATAAGATATCAGGGCGACACCAAAAGTAATGGCAAGCATCTGTGTGGTTCTTCTATAGAAGGACTGGTCTTTTGCGACAGAGATATAGAAGTTATACAACACAATGGCAATAAATGCTGCAATGAACATGCTGATAAGTGCAATATCGATGTTCTCTATCACAAAAAACGGAAAAACGAGAAAAAAGGTTGTCAGAATATAGGAGATGCCGGTATAGGCAGCATAGACACCGGGGCTGATCCCGTCGGTCGGATTCTCTTTGGCTTCGAGGTAGGAGGAACCTGCCATGGACATGGATGCGGCTATACCCATGATCATACCGGTAACACCTACCACCATACTTTTGTCAAAAGCCAGAGCAATACCGCTGAGGGTACCTGTAAGTTCAACAAGGGCATCGTTCATTCCCAGAACGATCGCACCGGCATAAAGCAGTTTTTTGTCATGTAGCATATTGATAAGCTCTCGTTCATGATTCATCTCCTGTGCATAGATCTCTTTTGCCTGAGGGTAGGTGTCGAAAAGTGATCGGTAAAATGCTTCTGCACCTTTTTCCCTTTTCTCCGCCAGTTTCAGTGCAAAAGAAGTACCAAATACTGAAGCCAGAAACATATACCAAGTGATCAGAAAATGGTTTGCCTTGATCGATTTTCCGGTGATGCTTTTCCAAAAGTCGTAATGTGTTTTTTCTTCTTTTGCGATTTTTTCGTAGACGCTTTTGTTGTGCGGGTCTTTTTCTCTTCGTGCCAGTGCAGAGTAGAGTGCATAATCGTTTATTTCGTTTTGTTGCTGTGTCAGTGCTTTTTGTATCTCCATAAGCTTTCCTTTGTCAGAGTATGATCATACTGGCAAGCAGCAGGACACCAATAAAAGCGATAAAAACAGAGAGTAGGAAATAGATATTCTTATCGGTATCGAGTTCACCTTTTTGCAGGTGTATGATCCATTTTGTATAATAACGATAGGTATAGAGGGCAAGAATGATCCCGGCAGCAACGATCATAATACCGATATAGTTGTAGTATTCTGCATGGGCCAACTGTGCTATAGGTACAGAAGCTTTGTCTTTTAACTCTACGGAAATAAGATGTAGGAAAAGTTCAAATTTTTCGACTACAAATCCCAGAATGATGAGAGAAATGGCAGTCCCTATCAGTGCGGTTGTCGCCCGTTCAACCGCCATAAGATCTTTGGGGTCTATGTTGTCGTTTAAATCATTTTTCATATGTAGTCCTCAGCCGTGAATAATCCGTCTGGTCAAATTCTACAGTAAATTTATGAACTGTAAATTAATTATGCCTGTTTTGACTGTTCTGTGCTTATGTTAAAACAGAGAAAAGGTTTGAAAAGAAAGCATGAGTAAGTTCAAGATCACTGTTTTGTTAAAAAAGTATCTTTCAGTTTTTTTTAAAAAAGTAATAGTATAATTAACTCACTGGTTAGTTAATTATATTGACTAAACGTAAATATTATTATATGAAGGATTTAAAAATGCAAAGACGTAATTTTTTAAAAGGTGCTGCTTTGGCAGCGGGTTCTATGGCTATGATACCAGCAATGGCAAATGCAAGTATGATGAAGCCTGCCAAAGGTGAAAAGGTGCCTTCCGGTGCAGTGACATTATACTTTGAATTTCGTATCATAGGTAAATTTAAAGATGATATGTTGGCACATGTAGCGGAGTATGGGAAAAAACTTCATCATACAAAAGGCTTCTTGTCATTAAGTCTTAAAAATATGGTGGGTGATTCTACAATGGTGCACAATTACCCTACAGCCTTAAAAGGTGTCTTAAGTTCTGCCTATTTTGATGCAAGTAAAGAGGGGAGTATGCCACTGTTTTATTCACTTTTTATTCGTTTTGAGAATTATCATGATCTGATGGTATCGAAAACAACACAATGGTTTGAAAAAGTTATTTCAAAATATGGAACACTCAGCAAAAATTACCATGAGGGTGTATATAAAACTGTATCAGCCGGTGATAGAGAACATATTTATACTTCACAAGCAGAGATACAAAAATTCTTAAAAAATCAAAAAGATAAAACGACAAATAGATACCTGACAGTAAATAATCATGTCGGTATTTTTACAAAAGATGTGGCAGTATTTAACAAAAAAAGTACCTCACTGCTAAAAGTGGCACAAAATACTTTCCGCCCTGCAAAAGGTGATTTTGATTATAATCCAAAATTCCCTGTAGGTATTCCCGGATCCTATCAAAATTTACACTATAGAAAAGCTATTTCAACAGAAATCCTGCAGAGTGCTTTTTCTGATGGAAATGACAAAACACATTATCTGTTCCATGGCGTTTGGGAGAGTCTGTATGACCATGAAAATTCTCATATAGACCCACGCTTCAGAGCAGACGTAATGAAGATATTTCCTTATATCGTCGAAGGACCTATTGAGCCTTTTTATGAGACAATTATCCTAAACAACCGTGCTTAATATCGAAGATGTACACTATCTTCATATTTTGAAGCCCACTTGGATTTCAACAAATATGTTTCCTTGTCTGTCTCAAGCAAAATGATGGACAAACTGGAGAAAAAACTGTATGATTACTTCGACATAGAACACATGACTTTCCAGTGTGAGTATGACAGGGATGACAAAAAATAGATAATTATTTAAAAAGGTTTTTTTATGAGAGATATACTTACTTTCAATACGTTTGTAACACAAGATGTTTTAATCTTTTTTTATTATATCGGTGCGGTGCTTATGCCTGTTGCCTTGTATATATTTAAAGATTACCTGATAGCACATCTCTCTTTTGTAAAAAAGATCAATGACAAACTGCATACGTTTTACGCTTCTTTCTCTTCCAATGGAAAAATAGTCTTTTGGATGATATTCGTCACCATGTTTTTGTGTATGGAACTGTGCTGGCGTATGATGTTTGAAGCGATGATAGGGTATTTTGATATGCATGACTACCTCTATCAGATTGCCAACCAAATAAAATAAGGAAAAATAATGAAAAAAATAGTGCTATTGTTTACACTTTTACTTACCTTTAATCTTTATGCTGCCGGCAGGCCCATGCTGGAAGAGACAGCCTTTGCACAAGTCTCAAAGCAGATCGGTACGGGCAAAGCCGTCTTTCTTGAAGTAGGTTCCGATAGCTGTCGAAGCTGCCGGGTCATGGGAAAACTGCTCTACACGGTCAAGCAGGAACATCCGGAGTACCCCATCTACTTTGTCAATGTCAAAAAAGAGCGGGAAGCCGCAGTGACACTGAAAATTCAGATGATCCCGACACAGATCGTACTTGACGGCAAAGGTACAGAAGTTTTCCGACATGTCGGCATTTTAAAACCTGAAGCGTTGACTGCACTTTTGGAGAAATATTTTAAATGAGTAATGAAGCCTGTCATACCATGAATGATGGTGAAGTACTTAATGCAGATAAAACGGAATATCCGATTTTTCATGCCGTACTCTACGGAGACAAAGTCTCAACAGCCAAGTTTTCCAAACGGCTGAGCTGTGCCGTTAAACACTTGCCCTTGCGTGTAGAATTCAGGTATGAACATGATACAATGAAGGCAGTGGAACAAGGTGTGACAAAAGACCCGACACTGGTACTAGACGGAGAGATCTTTCTTGAGGGGCTGGTACAGGCGGAAAGCATTACAGAAGCGTTTGAAAAAAAGCTTGAAAGAGTGAGGATCGAGAAATGTTAGGAACGTTTCTGCAGCGTGAGAAGCGTCTGATAAAGAGTGAAGTGATCGCTTTTGTTGTACTGCCTCTGGTACTGCTGCCTTTAGCAATGGAAGTCGTGCTGCATGGTATGCGGCCTGAATGGTTTGATCTTTATCGTGAAAAGATCCTGATAGCCAACATCCTCTACATTGTCGTAGCACGTTTTACCATGCTCGATACTGCGGTTTACATCTTCAGCCGCTCGAAGAACCATGTGCATCTCGCCCTGATACAGATCGTACTGCTCTATCTGGAAGTGACGATCATCACGATTGTTTTTTATGCGGTACTGTTCAATATGTTCGATGTTTTCACCCTGTTTCATCTCAATTCACAATTCCCGCAGGAGAATCTGAAGATGATACAGGAGCACAGTTTTGTGACCTCCATGTACATCTCCACTGTGACCTTTACGACACTGGGGTCGGGTGACTGGATACCCCAGACACTCCCGGCAATGATCGCAGTTATTTCAGAAGTCATACTGGGTGTGGTGCAGGGTGGTGTCTTTGTGGCCATTGTGATCTATGCCCATCAAAATAAAAACAGGTAATTCACATATAATTCATGTGGCAATGCTACTATTCTATGCAAACAAGAAAGGAAAAAATCGCTTTGAAACGTATTTTAAAACAATCACTATGGTTATGGGCTTTCATTGCGCTCCAAACTCTTTCTGCCCAAACGTTAACACTTCATACTGCCATATCGAAAACACTGGCGCACCATCCGGATGTTAAAACATTCATGCTGCGTATACAGCAGGCGGAACAGGGGTACAATGCAGCCTATGCCGACTACCTTCCGCAGGTTGATCTCTCAGCGACCTATGCACCCACACAAACCTTTGCACTGCCCGTTAACGGACAGTTTCACACCGTAGATGAAGAGGCCTGGAATGCAGGGGTGACAGTGCATCAGAAAGTATGGGATTTTGCCAAGACCAGCTCTCTGGTAGCGGCATCGAAGATCGATGAAGACATTTCAAAACTCTCGCTTGAAGAGGTCAAAGCTTTGCTTGCCTACAAAGTGAAATCACTCTATGAACTGCTAGTGGTTCAGAAAGAAGCCATTGCTGTCAGACAAAAAGACCTTGAAGCCAAAAAAGCCTTTTATGCACAGTCCAAAGCGTTGGTAAAACAGGGTCTGAAGACCCAGGCTGATGCCAGCAGGTTTCTCTCTTCCGTCTATGTGGCGGAAGACACGCTGGCGATCGCCAAAGCCTCTTTTGAAAAAGCGAAAATGTCTCTCTCCCTCTATACCGGGATGACTTTGCCTGACAGTACCACACTCCAGGCAGGCAGCATTAAAAAGCATTTCACTTCAGCCAAAAGTGCAGAGCGGGAAGTCTTGGCACACAACTACAGAATGCAGCTTGATCGACGCACGGTCGACAAGAACAGGTTGCTGCACCATGCAAGCGAAGCGGCACACTTCGGCTCAGTAGATATTGTGGCGTCACATACGAGATTTGACACACTCAATTCGTACAATTCAGACTATGTGGGCGTCAGCTACAATCTGCCGCTCTACCATGGCGGCAGACTGACCGCGCAGGAACAGCAGGCGAAGATAGGCTATCAGATCGCCCGGGAGCAGAGTGCTTCGACGGCACTGGCACTGACAGAGGAGTTTCGTTCACTGGTCATTGACATTCGGCGTTACGACAAGAGTATCAGAGCAAAAAAAGCGCAGCTGACATCAGCACGCAAAACAAGAAAGGTGCTTGAGGCGCGATACAAAGAGGGATTGGCAACCTACATTGAATTACTGGACAGCACTACGCTGGTGCTGAATGCCAAACTGGGACTGCTTGAAGCCTACTACTCCAAAAGTCTCGCCATTGACCGTATTGATTACCTGAAAGGAAAAATATAATGAGAAGATCCGTAAAATATGGACTGATCGTAGTTGCCATAGCAGCCGGAGCGATGCTCTTTTACAAAAAAGTCTATATTCCTAAAACAACCTATGACACAGTGACGCCCAAAACAGGCGATATGCACACAGAAGTGTTCGGTGTGGGCAATGTCGGTGCAAAGAATATTTATGCGATCACTGCGCAGACCGGCGGGAAGATAGTGCAGATATTGAGTGATGAAGGGCTCTGGGTCAAAA
Source organism: Sulfurovum sp. (assembly GCA_027071315.1). Lineage (GTDB taxonomy): Bacteria > Campylobacterota > Campylobacteria > Campylobacterales > Sulfurovaceae > Sulfurovum. The sequence goes on along the minus strand of JALSUP010000202.1, from coordinate 33,779 downwards.
AAGGCGATCTTTTGGTAAGTATGGATCCTGTTGATCTGCCGAAACTGCTTGAAGAGGCAAAGATCTCAGCACATAAAGCTTCACTGGAACTTGAAGCATCCAAAGAGGAGCTGGTGAGTCTGAATGCACAAAAAGCCTTGGCCTTACTGACATTCAATCGCTATGAAAGACTACAGAAACAGGCCTTTGCCTCCAGATCCGAATATGACAAAACCAAAGCCGATCTGGATGTGGTAGAAGCACAGATCAAGGCGACGAAAGCCCATATCAGCTCTGCCAAAATGGAAGTGACACGGGCGGAAAAAGCCGTGGAAGCATTGAGTGAAAAACTTTCGCGATACAGCATTTATGCACCGGTAGACGGTTATGTCATTGCACGAGAGGCTGAGGAGGCACAGAGTGTTGTGCCTACACAGCCCATTTTGAAGATCGTTGACCCAAAAACGGTCTGGGTGAAGACTTACGTTGACGAAAGACTCAGCGGGTCGGTCAAGGTAGGACAGGAAGCGACGATCACGCTGCGTTCCCAGACATACAGAAATTATGAGGGTATTGTGAAGCGTATTGTGGCACAGACCGATGCCGTGACACTTGAAAAAGAGGTTGATGTGGCATTCAAGACGCTTCCGAAACCTTTTTACATCAATGAACAGGCAGAAGTGAACATTGTCACAAGCAGGCTTAAAGAGGTACTGAAAATACCGGCAAATACCCTTGTGTATCATGACCTGACACCGGGTATCTGGACAGCGTATGAGAACAAAGCACACTTTATGGCGGTCAAAGTGCTGGCGAGGGACAAGGGTGAGGTTGCTGTTTCAGGTATTGATGCCGATACGGTGATACTGATAGTCTCAGAGACGAAAAAACCGCTTAGCGAAGGGATGCGTATCCACCTATGATCAATCTTGCTCAAAAAGATGTCAAACATACCCTCGGGAAGTTTCTTGTCACAGCCATGGGAGTGGGGATGCTTCTGGGGATCGTACTCATTATGATCGGGGTCTACAGAGGCATGATCGTCGATGCACAGGTATTGCTTAACGACATTAAAGCAGACCTGTGGGTGGTGCAGGAAGATACGCTCGGGCCTTTTGCCGAAGCTTCCCGTATACATGACGATTTCAAAGATACCCTGCGGGTCATTGACGGTATTAAAAGTGCTGAAGCACTGACCTTTCAGAATATACAGCTTCCCCAAAAACCACAACCGATACGTGTGGTGGCAATGGGCTTTGACCCACTGGGTACCATTGACCCCATCAATCCGGAACGTATCGTACAGGGGCACGGACTGGAGAGAGAGCATTATGAGATCGTGGTCACCGATACGACAGGGTTCAAACTCGGAGACAGGATCCCTCTGCTCCGTCACAGTTACAAAGTGGTCGGTGTGACACACGGAACGGTCTCTTCGGGTGGGGATCCTCTGGTGTACATTTCACTCAAAGATGCACAGGAGCTGCAGTTCTCCTACTCCAATAACCGCATCAGGAACGACAGGGCACGTGGTTTTAAGAACAGCGAAGTACTGATGGTCAATACAGTCGTGGCAAAAGTGAAACCGGGCTACGATGTCAATGCTGTTGCCAAAGAGATCAAACGCTTCAAATATAAAAGTGTCTATACCGCTGCCGAACAGAAATGGATACTGACCAAGAATCTGGTCAAAAAAGCGTCTAAACAGATAGGGATGTTCACCGGTATCCTGATCATCGTTTCCACCATTATCATTGCCCTGATCATCTATACGATGACCCTGGAGAAGATGAAAGAGATCGCGATCATGAAGCTCATCGGTATTCCCAACAGCATGATCATCAAAATGATCGCACAGGAGACGCTGCTGCTCGGCTTTCTGGCCTTCATTTTTGCCAATATCTTTTCGCATCTTATTTACGGTAAGTTCCCCAAACGGGTGGTACTGGAAATTCCCGATGCCTGGATGCTCTTTATTGTCGTGATCATCGCTTCCATACTGGCATCCCTCGTCGGGATCAAAAAAGTGATCAATGCAGACCCGTCGTCTGCCATAGGAGGCTAATATGGCTGAGCAAGCGATCAAGGTGGAAAATCTTGTCAAACATTTCGGAAAAGATGAGAGTCTGGTGCGTGTCATTGAAGGTGCCGATTTTCAGGTGGATAAAGGGGAACTGGTGGCACTCATCGCACCCAGCGGCGCAGGGAAGACAACACTGCTGATGATGATAGGCTGTGTTGAAGAGCCTACCAGCGGAACGATCTGGCTGGGAGATGAAAAGGTATATGATAACGCCTGGCTTACCAAAGAGACCCGAAAGATACGCCGCGAAAAGATCGGCTTCATTTTTCAGGCGCACTATCTGATCCCTTTTCTGAATGTCATAGAGAATGTGACGCTGGTTCCCCAGACGAACGGTGTGTCAAAAGCGGAAGCGGAAAAAGATGCCATGGCACTTCTGGACTATTTTGACATTGCAGACAAGGCCCACAGTATGTCTTCACAACTCTCCGGAGGGCAGAACCAGCGTGTCGCCATTGCCAGAGCACTGGCGAACAAACCGCAGATCATTTTGGCAGACGAACCCACAGCAGCACTCGACCTGACACGTTCGGTCTCTGTGGTCAAAATGCTCAAAAAAATAGCCATCGACCAGGACGTCGCCATCATCATGGTCACCCACGATGAAGCCATGCTCCCACTTTGTGATAGAATACTGAAGATTGAAGATAAAAAAGTGGTTTCCCAAGCGGTACCTGAAAATACAAAGATGATCTAACAAGGAGTTGAGTATGTTAAAGAAACTGATACCGCTTTTGTATGTTTTGACTACAATGCTTTACAGTGATACGGCCTCTTTTACACTTGAAAATGACTTCTTCGGCAGTAAAGAAGACAACCATTATACGAATGGTGCTTTTCTAATATGGATGAGAGACTCGGAAGAAGAGAGCATTTTCAATAATGTATTGAGTGATCTGCAAACTAATACTGCCATCTCACTCACCCATCAGATGTTCACACCTACCGATAAAGAAGCCACAGAGCCACAATGGAATGATCTGCCTTATGCAGGGTATGCCAAAATGAATTTTTTACTGTATAAATCAAAAGAGAATTATTTTCATGAATTTGGTATCAATATAGGTGCGGTAGGCCCAATGACCAAAGCGGAAGAGATACAGGATTTTTTTCATAAAGTGGTAGGTGACGGCAGATTCAAAGGATGGGACAATCAGCTTGGGGACCAGTTGATGGCAGGGGTATCATATCAGTTCGCCTATAAAACAGATACTTTGGATTGGAGAGGTTTTAAATTTGACAGCATCTCAAACATAAGGGCAGAAGCGGGAAACTTTTATACAGGTGGACTGGTTTCCACGACTGTGCGTATCAGCAGTTTTGCACAGAGAAGTTTTATTACCGCAGGAAGTTTTATGGTCACAGACGAGAGTGACCTTTTGCATATAGACAAAGTACAGGGATTCCAGTGGGATCTCTCAGCAGGCATTTTTGTCAATGGTATGTACAATTATTATATCATTGATGAGGGTATTGATACGGGGTATACTATTGAACCCATGAAAAGTACGATCGGCTGGCAGTTTGCACTAAACCTTATGTATGATAATTTTCATTATACCTATAAACTGAAGTCAGCCCATGTCAACGATCAGAGACATAAACGCTGGGGCGGGATGACAGTCAGCTGGTGTTTTTAACCTAAACAATAATTTTTATTATCTTGTAGAAATGCTTAAAAAAATAGCAGTAGACCAAAATCTAGCTGTCATCATGGTCACCCATGATGAAGCCATACTCCCGCTTTGTGACCGCATACTGAAGATAGAAGATATAAAAGTAGTTTCCGAAGCTGTACCGGAAAACATGAAGATGATTTAAAGTGCTTGTTATCTATTGGTGTAATAAAATTTAGTTTTATCTGCTATAGTGTAAATCAGATAAAATATCTCCTAGTTAAACTCTCTGACTAAAAAGGAAACGCCATGAAAGCAACTGATAACACGACTACAATAGAAAGCCTTGACGATCTCGCAGCACTTGCAGACTATTCGCTGATCGACAGCCTGAATGCTGATCCGCAGGCTACCCAAGACGGTGTAGACCACGATCCAAGACAGGTCTTCAGCGGCCACTATGTTCCTGTCAAACCTACACCCATAGAAAACCCCAAATATATCGCACACAGCAAGCAGTTTTTTCGTGAACTCGGTTTTTCAGATGCACTGGCAAGATCCAAACCTTTTATGCAAATGTTCAGCGGTGATACTTCGAGCCTGCCCGAACCGATGCGTCGTTTGGGTTGGGCGACAGGGTATGCACTCTCTATCTATGGTACGGAGTACTACGAACAGTGCCCCTTTCGTACAGGCAACGGATACGGTGACGGCCGTGCTGTCTCGATCTTTGAGGGTGTGATAAACGGTAAACGCTGGGAGATGCAGCTCAAAGGAGGCGGAAGAACACCTTATTGTCGTGGTGCCGATGGACGTGCCGTACTTCGCTCGAGTGTACGTGAGTTTTTGGCACAAGAGCATATGCATGCACTTGGCATACCCACATCGTGCTCTTTGACGCTCTATACTTCTGCGACAGAGACGGTCAGGCGTCCATGGTTCAGGGGCGGTTCCCACTCCAGAGACCCCGAAGTGATGATCGACGAAGCCGTAGCCATTACCACACGGGTCGCACCTTCCTTTCTGCGTGTCGGTCAACTCGAACTTTTTGGCCGTCGCGCACGCAAAGAAGAACATCCTCGTGCGATGCAAGAGCTCGAAAGCATGGTACTGCATATCATAGCACGAGAATACAGTGGAGAGATCGACTACTCTTTACCACTAGAAGAGAAAGTCATGTTGCTTGCACTTGCATTCCGAAAGCGGCTCACCTCGCTTGTGGCGAACTGGGTCCGCGTAGGATTCTGTCAGGGAAACTTCAACAGTGACAACTGTGCCGTAGGTGGTTTTACACTCGATTACGGTCCTTTCGGGTTTATGGATATGTTCGATCAGAGGTATCAGCCGTGGACAGGCGGAGGCATACACTTCTCCTTTCTTAACCAACCCAGGGCTGCAGAGCGCAACTTCGGGATGTTCTGTCTGGCCTTAGAACCACTTCTTGCTGCAGACAAAACTGCACAGGAGAGACTGGAGAAGATCAAAAATGATTTCCCTGCCGTGATGCAGGCAGAGATGATAAAAATGTGGGCTGCCAAGCTGGGCTGGAAACGTTTCGATGCAACACTCTTCAACGCACTCATGTCACTCATGGTAGAGACCTCGGTCGACTATACGATCTTCTTTCGGGAACTCTCTTCGATCCCGGAGGATATCGCAGCGCTTGCGAAGAGTTTTTATGGTGATAAGATGTACGATGAGGCACTCATGGAACGATGGAGAGCGTGGCTTGAAAAGTGGAGAGCCTCTGTCGATGTTGCAACACCCGAATCTCGTCAAGCACTCTCATCACAGATGAAAGCTGTCAATCCCAAATACACCCTGCGCGAGTGGTTGCTCGTCCCCGCCTATCAAAAAGCCGCCCAGGGAGACCATAGCCAGATAGACGAACTGCAGGAGGTGATGAATAACCCCTATGCCGAACACTCCGAAGAGATCGAAGAGAAGTACTACCAAAAGAAGCCAGCTGAATTCTTTGATATCGCAGGTATTTCGCATGTGAGCTGCTCGTCCTGATGTTGTGAAGATTGCAGCAGAGTTGGCTCGCAGTATATTTTCATGGGGATGATCTACAGAGTTAGAGCAGGTAGTTTGGGTAGCAGAACAAATGAATTCAATATGGAGAAGGAGAGTTAACGTACAAAAATCTATTCAGGAGAATGAAAAAATAGTATTTCTCATTCTCCACTTTTTTAGAAGAACAGGACCCCCGTCCTGCTTTTCTTTTCCGCGTATGTGCGAATGTTTACTTCGCTGCCCCGTTGGCACCGCCATTGGATGCTTTTGCAGGTGCGTCACACGGTACGGAAACCAATGAAGCTGCATGCGGTGCATCATACAAGCCCTGCGAAGGGTCACTCGTGGTCTTTCCCCATGTCGTTCCAGTCATTGTACCTAGAGCTACCTGATAGAATCTCAATCCGGTATTATCTGGATATTCAATGGCGAAACTGACGGTATTGCCACTAATGGCTCCGGTTAATGCTGCATTGTATGACCAGGAATCCGGTGCAGAAGCTTCACCGACGATCACACCCTGATCCAGATTGACCATCAGTGTAACTACAGAATACTGTGAATCATTAAAACAATAGGTGTACTCCGCTGCCGTCGCCGCTGTTGTGAAACCCAGTAGTGCCGTCAGTGCTATAATCGATCCGAAATTTTTTACTTTACTCATTTTTTTCCCCTTTTAAAATAATTGTAAAAATGGCTCTATTGACCATTCAACGCATTTCTTTCTCTATACCAGGAAAGACAATCCGTTTTGTCTTTCTCTTAATCATAGATAATTTATTATAACATAATTTTGCAGTAAAATGCAATAAATATGATCATTTGTATCAAATAGAATGATTAAAATTGTTAAAAAATACGCAGTCTGTGTTAGTGACAATGACAACTATACGATACCAATTTTTACCCATCATCAAATAGGCTGAAGAGTACTATAAAATAATTAAATATTATTAAAGTCATATTTTTATGTTATAATACTGAAAAATAAAAAGGATGATTATGAGTCGTTTACCCTGGTGGACCGGAGGCATACTGATGTCCGGTCTTTTACTTTTAACTTTTTCTGTGTTCGGTGCGGACAGACCCATAGGTGCTTCCACCTATGTTCCCTATTTTGCTGACCTTGTTTTTGATCTGGATCCTGAAAAATACTCTTATCTTAAAGAGATACAGAATGCCGGTGCCTGGGAAGGTGTTATGCTGATGGGTGCACTTTTCGGCGGTTTTGTCACGTCCGTCTTCATTACCAAAAGTTTTCGTATTTCACTCATCCCCTCGGGTTGGAAGAAACATAAAAACACTTCGGTACTCTCCAGACTGCTCTGGAGTTTCGTCTCCGGATTTTTCATGATCATCGGTGCAAGACTGGCAGGAGGATGTACCTCTGGTCACTTTATGTCAGGTATGAGCCAAATGGCGATCTCTTCAATGATCTTCGGTACCGTGGTGATGATCGCTGTGGTGATCACCGGTAAACTTTTTTACCATACAAAGGAGCAGTAATGGATATCAGAGTAGTGACTGAAGGTGACGATTTTGCGTCACGACTGGCACAAATGTTTGAAAATGTGATCCATCAGGGGCATGGTTCTCTGGCACTGGTATTTCTTATCGGTATTATTTTCGGAGGGATCATCCAGTATACCAGGGTAGACAAATTTGAAAAGATCGCAGGCTTTGCGATGCTCAAAGACACCATTGTTCCCAAGATGCTCTTTCTCACGGTGGGATTGACCAGTATCGGGCTGTATTTTATGATCGAAGCAGGGTGGGCACATTATCATGTGAAACCTGTCATTTGGCAGGGACTTCTTGTCGGGGGTACCCTGTTCGGTATCTCCATGGCGATCATGGGGAAGTGTCCGGGAACAGGGCCTGTTTCCATTGCGGAAGGGCGTATCGATGTACTTGTCGGGGCTATTGGCGGTCTTTTTGGCGGTCTGGTCTTCACGGTCTATTATGATGACTTCTTTAAACCGTTGATGGGCGAGAGTCTGGGTAAGCTGACGCTTCCGGAGTTCTTCCCAGGACATGAACATCTTGTGGTATTGATCTTCGGGGTCGTGGTTTCTCTCATTGCCATTCTCATACCCAAAATTGAAATGTTCGATGAAGCAGATATGAAACAGCTGCCTGATGAGCAGAGACCGGATATGAAGCAGACAAAACATTAATTCTTCATTCATCTAATGCTGATATAATTTTCTATCTTTAAAGAGAAGGATCATTGTGTCAGCATACCAAAAAGTATTTGGCTTTATTTTTTTACTTTTTTCTGTGGGAGCGGCAGTCTTTGCGCCTCTTATGAAAATGATACAGGGCTAAAGTAATGATACTCAAACGATATAATTCTGAAGCCGTATCTATCCCCTGGAAACGTCAGCGTGGATGGCTCTTTTACCTTTTCCTGCTGCCCCTTTTCTTCTCTGTCATTTTTGCTCTCTTCGGACTCAATCTGAAAGCACTTTTTTTGAATGCACTGGCCTTTTTACTGATGTACGGTACTTTTCGTCTTGCCCGAAAAGGCTTTGAACAGGAAGAGGCATATGATGAGGCTGCTTTAACCAAAGCACCGAAATTTCCCCTGAAACTCTTTGCTGCTGTGCTCCTGGCGATCACAGTATATTATACCTCTTATATTGCAGGGAACTATACACTTTTTAACACACTCTTCCTATCTGCCGTCTCCTTTGCAGGTTTTTTCCTCTATTATGGTTTTGACCCCAGAAAAGACAAGCTGAAAGATTTTGGTGACATCTCTTCGGAACTGGTCTTAACCGTATTGACAGAAACAGAAGAGAAGATAGACGCCATCAGCAAAGCAGCAGAGAAGATAGAAGACCGTCCTCTGTACAACAAGATACAACTTGCCGTTACACATTCACAAACCATTTTGGATGCCCTTATCGATAAGCCTGAAAATATTCGTGCTGCACGTACCTTTCTTGTGGTCTATCTCGATGGTGTGGCAGACGTGATCGAAGCCTATAATGCCGTAGAAGAGGAGAGTATAAGTCCTCACACTAGAGAAAAACTACTCACACTTATGGATGAAGTAGAAGCACGTTTTGAGAAAGAGTTGCAGCGACTTAAAGCCAATCATCTTTTTGACCTCGATGTCAACATCGATACCCTCAAAGCACAGATAGAACACTAAAAGGAACATAAACATGGAAACAGAAGTAAAAGAGATGGTCGAGAGTGCCATAGAGAAGCACGAAACAGAGGTCACAGACATATTGCCTCAGGAAGAGGCAAAAGTGCAGGAGGCCATGCGTAAGCTGGACCATAAAGAGAGAAACTCTGTCATCTATTTCGGTATGGATGCACAGGAAAAACTTGATGAAGTCTCGAACCGTATGATAGACGGTGTGAAAAACAAAGACATCGGTGCCGCAGGTGAGTCTCTCAATCAGCTTGTAGCTTCCATACGGGGCTTTGACATCGATGAACTCAACCCGAACAAAAAGCTTCCCTGGCATAAAAAACTTTTTGGTGCTTCTTCACCTTTGGTAACATTTCTGCAAGAGTATGAAAAAGTAAGAGACCAGATAGACCTTGTCGCCAACGACCTTGAAAAGCACAAGAGCACACTCATGAAAGATGTGGTTTCTCTGGACAAACTGTACGATGCCAACCTTGAGTACTTCCGCGGGCTTGAACTCTACATTAAAGCAGGGGAAGAGAAACTCAAAGAGCTTGATGAAAAGAGCATTCCCGAGTATGCTTCCAAGGCAGAGACGCAAGATATGATGGCCATTCAGGAACTCAAAGAGATACGCGGTTTCAGAGATGACCTCGAGCGTAAAGTCTATGACCTCAAACTCTCCAGACAGGTTGCCATGCAATCGCTTCCGAGCATTAGACTGGTACAGGAGAATGACAAATCCCTCATCTCCAAGATCACCTCTACCCTGGTCAATACTGTCCCTCTCTGGCGCAATCAACTGGCACAGACCATTACGATCTTCCGTTCGCATGATGCGGCAAAGAGTATTAAGTCGGCAAGTGACCTCACCAATGAGTTACTTGAAAAAAATGCAGACGGCCTACGCGAAGCCAATAGGGAAGTGCGTACGCAGATGGAGAGAGGTATTTATGACATTGAGAGTATTAAAAAAGCAAACAATACGCTCATTGAAACCCTCAATGACTCACTGAAAATAGCCCAGGAGGGTAAAGCCGCAAGAGGCAAAGCACTTGAAGAGCTCAAAGAGACCGAAAGTAAGTTGAAAGATGCTTTGGTTTCCATCAAAGTGAAGAGTGAAAAGATGGCATAGGCGTACTCTGGAGCAGCGACTTCAGTCGCTGACATGTGACTGAAGTCACATCCCCTGTCAGGCGTTTAGTGATGCCTTGGTAGATCAAGGCGTTACAGATGGATGTTGTTCACTTGGTACAGAATACTGTCATCCGGAGTATCCAAAAAAATAAGCATTCTTAATAGAGGTGCCCTACACTTATCACGCTAATCTAAGGGGGTACTTCAAGCACTACGAGGTTGAGTATGGAGTTGAAGTTTGAGAGCATTTATAACTTTCATTACTGTGTCAAATCTAGGTTTGGCATTGGGGCGAAATGCTTTGTACAGACTCTCTCTCCCAAGTCCGGTGTCATTTGCTATTTGGGCCATTCCTTTTGCTTTTGCAATGTGTCCTATGGCTCTTAAAAACTCTTCATTGTCACCCACTTCAAGGACTTGTGAAAGATACTCGGCTATTGCCTCTTCACTGTCAAGATATTCGGTGATGTCAAAAGGTATTAGTTCATTATTCATGATTATACTCCTCTAATAATTTTTTAGCTTTTTCTATATCTTTGGTCTGTGTGGACTTGTCACCTCCAACCAATAAAATAATAATCTGTTCCTCTTTTTTTGTAAAATAAATTCTATAGCCTGGACCTGTTGTGATCCTCAATTCTGAGAGTGAAGTGCCGACTGATTTTACATCTCCAAAATTACCATGTTGCATTCTTTCAATGCGTCTGGCAACAGCAATACGTGCTTTCATGTCTTTGAGTTTGGAGAGCCACTTGGAAAATGCTATTGTAGATTTTATTTCATACATGACATATTGTATCCATTTAGATACAATATGTCAAGCAGAAAAGGAGCTGTAAAAGGAGCTGTACTGGAATAGAAGGGACTAACGCAGCACTTCCCCATATTTTTTCTTATAGCCTTTTTTAAGCTCTTGTGCCAGTTGGTGTATCATCATGGCGTAGTAAGAGCTGTGGTTATAGCGTGTGATGACATAGAAGTTATGTGTCCCATACCAGAGTTCATCGTAACTGTAGCGTTTAAGTTTGATGAGGTGTACTTTCCCATGGTAATTGAACGGCACTTTTGGCTCGATCCCTTTAAGTGAAGCACGGTTGTATTTGTATTTATAGCCTGTTTTATGACCATTGTATCGGGTACCGGGGTATGATACACGTGTGGCAACAGGCTGGTGCTTTTTCCAATGGTGACGTTGAAAATAGTGTGCAATACTCCCTATGGCATCGGTATGATTGTTCATCTGTTTATGCCCGTCATGATTAAAGTCCACCACGAAGGTTTTATAGTTACTCGGCATGAATTGTCCCAGACCAATGGCACCCGCATACGAGCCTTTGACATTTCTGGGGTTCACCCCTTCACGGCGGGTCATGAGTAAGAACTCTTTGAGCTCGGAACGGTAGAATTTCTGTCTCCTGTTGTATTCAAATGCCAGTGTGGTTAAAGTGTCAAAAACCGGGAATTTCCCACGGTTGATACCGTAATGACTCTCTACCCCTATGATGGCAGTAATATATTCCGGCTCAACACCATATTTGGCATAGGCCCGTTTCAGATCGTTCTTATGCGTATGCATATAAGCAACGCCGCGGTCTATTTTTTTGTCTTTCATGAATATATTCTGGTAACGGTCCCATGAGCCCAGTTTCTTACGTACTTTCGGCGGTTTCCATTTGGGTCTCAAAGAAGGGACATAAATAGCCAATGCCCGTTTCTGGTACTTCGCATGAGAAAAGAGTGTTGTCAGTTCAGAACGGCTAAAGTGGTATTGTCGAGACATATTTTTAATAAATTGCTGGACATGGGGGTCTTTACTGTAATCTTTGGCAAAAAGTGCTGTGTTTAAGAGTAAAGCCAAGAGTAAAAGCAGTTTTATCAATTTCATTTTGTTCCTTCTACATAGGGTAAATCAAGTTGCCTATAGGTCGATTGTAACACGACAATGTCAACAAAGTATAAACCAAATGTGTGTGATAGCTGTGTATTTCCCAAGAATTAATGCACTATTATTTAATTTTAAATATAATTCTAATCATAAACACTATTTTAAAGAAGAAAAATGCCAGTAGAAGAGATAAAAAATATAGTAGATTACGGGATCATCGGCCTGTTAGCCTTTTTGAGTTTTTTAACATTTGCCTTGGCCATTGAACGTATTTTATTTTACCGTTCAGTCAAACTTGAAGAGTACAATCATGAAAAAGAGTTGGAACTTGATCTTTCCAAAAATCTTTCAACCATTGCTTCCATTGGTGTGAATGCACCCTATATCGGTCTTTTGGGAACGGTTATCGCTATTATCTTGACTTTTTACATCATTGGTGACCAGCAGGACACCATTAACCCCGGTGAAATTATGAAGCACCTGGCTCTGGCACTTAAAGCAACTGCAGCGGGGCTTGTCGTGGCCATTCCTGCCACTGTATTTTACAATGCCCTGCTTACCAAAGTTGACAGAATTCTTTCTGAATGGGAGATACACCAGGACAAAAAAGGTCTGAGAAAGTAATGAGACGCGAACGCTTTGACAAGATGAACGTCGTACCGTTCATCGACATTGTTCTGGTACTGCTAGTAATTGTTTTGGCAACGGCTTCATTCGTCAATAACAAGACCATTAAGATCGACCTGCCGTCAGCCAGTACCAAAAAGCAGGAAGACAGGAAAAACCTCATTATTGCCATAGACAAAGACGGAAAGTATTTTTTCAACAAAGAGGAACTGCCTCTTGAAGCCATTAAAGAAAAACTTTCAAAGCTTGATGTTAAAAAAGACACCGTCTCTCTGCATACAGACAAGAAGACAGATTTTCACTATTTTGTAGATGTGATCGACTTCATGAAAGAGAAAGGTTTCGAAAACATCTCTATTGTTACGAAATAAAGTCTGAAGGCTGCTTGTGAAGAAACATCGCTATAAAGTCTCCTTTTCCCTCACCAGCCTCATCTATATTTCTCTTTTTCTTGCCTATATTTTTATGATGTCAGAGCATTTTGTCGTCTCCCAGAAAGAGAAAGACAAAACCATCAACCTCTCCCTTTCACAGTTCGTCCCTGAAGTCATTGAACAACCCCCTGAGCCCATCAAAGAGCCTATTAAAGAAGATAAAGTTGAGCCTGAGCCGGAACCGGAAGTTATAGAACCGGAGATCATTCCTGAGCCTCTGCCTGAACCTGTTGTGGAAGAGAAACCGGTGATTGAGCCAAAGCCTGTGGTGAAGAAAATAGAAAAGAAACCCAAGCCCAAAAAAGTAGTCAAAAAGAAAAAAAAGACGAAAAAGAAAAAGCATGTCAAGAAGAAAAAAGTCTCAAGCCGTGCTTCTTCACGACGTGCCACCTCCAGCAGGGTGGACCCAAACAAAAAAAGTCAGTTCCTTGCAAGTATCAGAGCAAAGATCAACAGAAAAAAATCCTACCCACGCATCGCACAAAAAAGAGGTATGCAGGGTGTAGTCAAAGTTAAATTTACCATTCTCAAAAACGGTCATGTCGGAAACATCAGAGTCTCAGGCCCAAAAGTCTTCCAAAACTCCGCCCGATCAGCCGTCAAAAAAGCCTTCCCCGTCAATGTGAAAAACGCACCCTTACGTTTACCGACAACGGTCAATCTATCGCTTCGGTATAAACTGCGTTAATCAATTTCTTATTAGAGGTGCCCTTAACATTTTCGAGTAACGTCTTTATCAAAACTTAATTTTCCATAGCCATACAAATGACTCTTTGCACAGATGAGGGCATCGACAAAGTCTATGTTCTTAGATGCAACCACAGTAAGGGTTTCGATAAGCAAGATCTTGTCACCCACAATACCCTGAAGCGCAATAATTTTTTTTAGATCATTAATAACATCTTTTTTCGGAAGCTTATAAAATTTGGTCAATACAAAAAGGACTTCCATAAGTACGGACTCAAGAATTTCGACTTTGTATTCTCCCTGTTCGATCTTTAAAAATATCTCTGAAGCTATTTCCAAATGTTCAGGATGATCACCCACCAGAAAACGAATGATGACATTGGTATCAATTTGGTAGATCATATTTTTCTGCCATTACCTGTTTCATCGCTTCTTCTTTTGCCATTTCAAGATCATCCACTTTTCTGACTTTATCCCTGTATTTGCCTGCCAGTGAAGCAATAATAGAATCTTCTCTAAGAGGATAGACAATAGCAACATTTTTATTTTTACGCTTATCAACAATGGTAATGGCTTCTGTCAATTTGGTGATCAGACTAATGTTTTTTTGTATTTCACCAATAGATACACTCTGCATCAACTCTCCTTTTATATATATGTGTTTATATTATATATAAATAGACTCTGATTGTCAAGAAAATAAATTTGTATCTTTAGACATACCCCATACGTTTAACACATAATTAACATAAGGATGCCATAATCCCACAAACAAACAAAACATGGGGAAGAAAATGAGAACAATTAAAACGGGGATTGTGCTTTCAATGGCATGTGCCATTTCATTGCAGGCAGCACAGGTAGAGATGGGGACCATTGATGTCGAGGCAAAAGTAGATACGGAAGTGGTGAAAGATGTACACGGCGATGACATTAAGTCTGCTGACCTGGGGGAAGCCTTATTCAAACAGTCTGCTTCTGTGTCACTGGTACGACGTTCAGGTATTGCGAACGACGTTATTGTCAGAGGACAGAAAAAAGACAACATTAATGTCACTATTGACGGTGCAAAAATTTACGGTGCCTGCCCAAACAGAATGGACCCGCCTGTCTCGCATGTTCTGACAAATAACATCGACTACATTACCATTGATGACGGACCTTACGATGTGGAAAACTTTGGTGCCTTGAGTGCCAATGTCAATGTGGAGACACTTAAACCTACCAAAGAAGTGAAGGGTGATGTCAGTCTGAATTTCGGTTCCTGGGCATACAAAAAAGCCTCTGCCATGATAAGCGGCGGTACTGACACAGTACGTTTTCTGTTGAGTGCTTCTGCCGAGCGTGGAGGACAGTATGAAGACGGTGACGGCAATACTTTTGCAGAGCAGGTCGATAACTACATTGCCGATAATCTGAATGGAGACAAGTTACATGATATGAAGTTGAAAGGGGCAGCCTATAAAGACGAGTACCGTGACATGGATGCTTTTACCAAAAAGACAGTTCTGGCGAAAATGTACTGGGATATTACAGATGATCAGCAGTTGAGACTGAGCTATACGGGGAACCGGTCAGATGATGTCCTGTATCCTTCCACACCGATGGATGCACTCTATGATGACTCCAACATCTATAATGCGGAGTATACGATCAAAGATCTTGGTACTTACTCAAAAGAGCTTGAGATACAACTCTATAAGTCAGATGTCGATCACCCGATGTCCAACTATTATAGAAAAGCATCCGACATGATGTTAATGAAGAACTGGCTTACTACCGATACACGCGGTGCCAAGATCAAAAACAGGTTTGATGTGGATAACCATGAGATCACTGTCGGTCTGGACTACTCTCTGCGTAACTGGGATGGTGCCTATTATGGTATGAATGATATGTATAAGGGAGTGAGTATTCCCAATGTCGATACCGAAAATATTGCTTTCTTTGCCAAAGACCATATTGTTTTGAACAGCTTTGACGTTGACCTTGGTTTACGTTACGATGACAGTTCGGTCACACCTGAAGGAAAACTGCAAAGCAATGACTACAATGCCCTCAATGGTAATGTGCTCGTTACTTACCATCCGAGTGAAAAGAGTAAAGTCTTCGCAGGGGTGGGACACTCTTCAAGAGTACCGGATGGGCGTGAACTTTATTTCCAGAAAGCGGGTATGGTTTTAGGTACACCCGACCTTGACATGGTGACCAATACAGAGTTCGACCTTGGGGCAGAAAGCAAGTTTGAAGATGCCACACTCAAAGCCAAAGTCTTCTACAGTAAGTTGGGTGACTTCATCTTTTACAGTGCCGACAAAATGCTCAACCGTTTTGAAAATATGGATGCCACGCTGTATGGCTTTGAAGTAAGCGGAAACTACATTGCCACGGACAGTATCTATGTCGACGGAAGTCTTGCCTACCAGAGAGGTGAAAAAGATGCTCTGCTCAGCGGACAGACGGGTACCAACATGCCGGAGATCCCACCTATGAAATTCATTGCTGCGGTAAATTATGACAATGCCGATGACATTTTACTCCGTGCGGAGATGGTCGCTGTCAGCCAATGGGATGAGTTTGACCTGGAGAACGGAGAGCAGGCTCTTCCTGGCTATGCTGTGGTAAATCTCAAAGGGACAAAAACGTTTGCAGAGCATTTTGAAGTCACCGTGGGTGTCGACAACCTTTTCGACAAAACCTATGCACTCTCCAACACCTATGAAGATTTGACGCTTATTGCCGGCGGCGGTGATGTCATGCTCATGAATGAGCCGGGACGTTACATCTATACCAATTTAAAGTATTCATTTTAATACATTTTTTTAATATTATAAGAGTAAAATACTTTTTATCAATACTAAAAAGGAAAAAAATGGAAAATATACCTAATTGTCCAAAGTGCGGCAGCGAATATACTTACGAGGACGGTAGTCTCTATATCTGTCCTGAGTGTGCACATGAGTGGAGCAAAGAAGAATCAGCAGCAGAAGAAGCGGAAGCAGTACTGGTTGTGAAAGATGCCAACGGCAATATTTTAGAAGACGGTGACAGTGTTACGGTCATCAAAGACCTTAAAGTCAAAGGCAGCAGCGACGGGATCAAAGTCGGTACCAAGATCAAGAGTATCCGCCTTGTCGAAGGCAACGACGGTCACAATATTGACTGTAAAGTTCCAGGTGTCGGTGCTATTAAACTTAAGCAGGAATTTGTGAAAAAAGCGTAAGTTTAAATTATATGATTTTATCAAGTAGTCAATATTTCGGTTTTAGTCTACAAACTTAAAAACTAATTGTTTTCTGATAAAGCCAATCTTTTTATCTCCCCGGTAAAAAGAGCGGAAAGCTATGGGTCTGTCTCACAGATCGCCAGGCTGCCAAAGAATAAACTTTAACACTCTTCGTCATTGACGATTGAATTAACTACCTGCACTATGTCCATAATAATTTTCTCTTCCAATCCTGGATAAATGGGCAAACACAATATACGGCTAGAAATACTACGGGAAACTGCACACTCATTTTCTATTTCAATAAAATCAAGGGTATCAAGAGAAGGATAAAAGTATCTGCGCGGGTAGATGTTATGTTCATTCAATGTATGCTGTATCTCTAAACATTTTTCTTCACTGGGTAGTACTATAGGTACATAACTGTAATTTTTAGTCGATTTTACATTTTGTTTTTGTAATTGTACCTTTTCTGATAAATGATCTTTGTACAGCATAGAAATCCGCTTACGTTCTTGTAAAATGTACTCTATATCATCCAAAACACATAAACCCATTGCTGCCTGAAACTCATTCATCTTAGCGTTCATTCCAAGGTAGCCAATGCTTTCAGAACCATTTATGCCAAAATTTGACAACATTTTAGCTTCGTTGGCCATATCATCATCCTCGATGATAATCGCACCGCCTTCTATGGTATGAAACAGTTTTGTAGCCTGAAAACTGATGACGGAAACATCACCACACTTCAAAATACTCTCTCCCTCATAATCAACATCAAAGGTATGTGCAGCATCATATATCACTTTAAGGTCATGTTTTTTTGCTATAGCCTCTACACTATCCATCTCGCAGGCATTTCCAAAAACATGGACCGGTACAATGGCAGAAGTCTTTTCTGTGATCAACGCTTCAATATTTTCAGGATCCATGTTGAATGTCTGGGGGTCTATATCGGCATAGATCGGTTTTAGACCACTGTTGACAAGAGAACTTGTGGTGGCTATGAAAGAAAAAGGTGTGGTAATCACCTCTCCTTTTAATTTCAGTAATTTATACGCTATTTCAAGAGCAGCAGTCCCACTCGATACAAGGACTATATTTTTCACATTCAAATATGCTGTCAATCTTTTTTCAAGCTCCTGAACAAGTGGACTGTAGCTTGTCACCCAGCCTGTTTCATATATCTTGTCAACATAAGACTTATATTTATCTTTGTCGGGCATCCATGTTTTTGTCACATTTATGGCCGTTTCACTCCGCATGTGAGACTGTTGTTTTAGATAATTTTCATTGTTATTTTTCATATATTGGTTCTTTATCTTCATTATTTTCTTAGGTTCTAATATTGTAATATAATAATATTTGGATACAGTTGAAATAAAATGGATCATGATTGCAAACCTCATTTTGTGGAGACTCTGTGATGGGACCAATGTTACCTGCAGAATTTCGAACTAATCTTACTTTAACGTTAACACCACTGAGTCTCCTGGCTTGGTAGTTTTTCTCTTCTCTTCTTCCAATTTTTTTCTTAACTTTTTAAAAATTATGCTATAATAAAGTATTATATTCGAGGGGAGTAAACAGGCTTTGACATTAAGAAAACCGTTTCAAATTTTTTTAGCTGTTGAGAAAGCACTTTTTTTGAGGGAGATAAATAAAAGTATCAGTGTGGGGAAAGCAGGTCTGTTCTGGACTTTTTTTCAACCTTTTATGCAGGTAGCTCTTTTCGTGATACTTCGGGGATTTATCCTGGGGGGAGGGAGTGAGAACTATGATGTCGCTACCTTCATGGCCTCCGGTTTTATCGCCTTTAATATGTTCCGTGATACCCTGTCCGGTTCGACCAATGCGTTTATTGCGAACAAACAGCTCTTCATCTATAAACAGGTGAAGCCGATCGATACGATACTGGCCAGATTGTTAAAGACGATGTTCATAACCAGTATCATTGTTCTTATGTTCCTTTTTATTGGGTTTTTCTTTCAGTATGGGAATATAGCACCACAGAACATACTAATGGTATTCCTTGGGTACCTCTGGCTGATCGTTTTTTCCATTTCTGTCAGTCTTGTGGCGGCGATAGGAAGTGCCTTTTATATCAGTATCGGAAGGGTGATCGGTATCATGTCTTTTGCACTCCTGCTGGGCTCAGCTGTTTTTTTTCCTATCATCTCCGTTCCTGCGGAATACCAGGAGTATTTTCTCTATAACCCTCTGGTCCACTTCATGGAAATGATCCACGCGGCGTATATCCCTGAACTGGATGACCGTTTCGTCGACTATCAGTTTATGATGTACTGGACAGTCGTTCCTATGTTCATTGGAGCATGGCTGTACCAAAAATTGGAAAAAAGGATCATATCACTGTGATTGAACTACGTAATGTAACCAAATATTTTAAAACGGATGAAAGCAAAAAATATCTCTTGAAAGATGTTTCCCTGACCCTTCCCGATATCAATATCGGTTTGATCGGGCGTAACGGTACAGGGAAATCAACGCTGATGCGGATGCTGGGGAAGATAGAATTCCCGAATGAAGGTACGATCTACTCGAACAACAGCTTTTCCTGGCCGATGGGGCTTGCCGGCGGAGTTGTACCCACAATGTCCGGAAAGGCGAATGTGAAATTCGTATGCAATCTTTATAACAAGGACCCGCAGGAAACAGAAGAGATCATTGAATATGTCAGGGATTTTGCCGAATTGGGTGAATATTTCGATCTGCCTGTCAGTACCTATTCTTCCGGGATGAGGGGACGTCTGGGCTTTGGAATGAGTCTGCCCTTTGATTTCGATTATCTGATTATTGATGAAACGTTAGCGACAGGGGATCCTGTTTTTCAGCAGAAAGCATCAGATGCCCTGAAGGAGAAGATCGGCCGTTGCCATATCATACTGGTCAGTCATAATCCGAAAACGCTTTTGTCCATGTGTGATGCGGGGATGGTGCTGAACAATGGTGAACTGAATTATTATGAAAATATAGAAGATGGCATTAAATATTATCGAGAGATAAATGAAAAAGAAGGGAAAAAATGAAAAATTTTTTTAGAATATTGTTTACGGCCATATTTCTTGCCGTAGTGGGATATATTGTTTATATCGAAACGGAGCGCTATGAATCCGAAAGTATCATCCTGCTCAAAGACCTCTCTGAAAAACAGAGTATGGACTTAAGCTCCGCACTGTTGGGGCCGACTTCAAGTACCATGCAGGATTCAAAAGTGATCGAACTCTATATGCGCTCAAATGAAATGTACAACTATATCGATGCGACCTTTCATCTTTCAGAACACTATGTGAGTGAGGACCTGGATGTGCTGCAAAGACTTTATAAAGATTCCCCTATCCAGTATTATGAAGCCAGTAAAAAGAATTTGGTCGAAAAATACAATGACGACCTTGAAGTGCTGTATGACGAACCCTCCGGAACCCTCTCTTTGTCTTTCATCCATACTGACCCGACAGTTGCCAAGCAAATACTTGAAGCCATTATTAAACGTTCCGATGAGATTATCAACAGTTTCTCCCGTGAAAATGCGGAAGTCGGGTTGGAATTCATCATTAAGCAGCGTGATGAGAATAAAGCATTGTTCATTAAAGCCATCAAAGCATTGATCCAGTATCAGAATACGCACGGTACCATAGACCCCAATCTTGATGTTGAACGCAAGAGTACGATATTGGCAACTTTGGAAACAGATCTTATTAAAAATGAAGTGGATTATAACAGTAAGTTAAAAACCTGGAATCCCAATGGTAAAGAGATGAGAATGATCAAAGAGACCATTATTAACATTAAGAAATCTATTAAAAGGGTGAAAAAAGAACTGGCAGGAGAAAGTCAGGGCAAACTTAATACCAATGTCTTTGATTTTGAACTTTTAAAAAGTGAAATGGAATTTTCCAAAGAGGTTTACAAACAAACACTTATCAATCAGGAGCAGTTGAAAACAGAAGTGAGACAGAATGCCAAACACCTGATCGTTGTTTCCAAACCGGAAGTGCCTGAGACATTCACCTATCCGGATATTATCTGGGATATCTTTACCTGGCTTATCATACTCTTTTCCCTGTACACTATTATCAGTATTGTCCTTATGATCATCAGAGATCATCAGGATTAGGATACTGATGTTTAAAAAGATACTCTATATCCTATGGCATGAGCGCGGGACATCACCTTTACGTGTGTTGCGAAAGTCTTATGCGCGCTACCGCAAGAACGGTATGAAAGAAGTACGTTCTCATCTGAACAGGGAGTATTATTCACTTGTACCGCATGCGAGTAACAACATTACTGCCGAGTCGGCGTATCAAAAATGGATCAAAAAGAATGAAAAGCAACGGAAAAAGGTCAGGGTTCTGGAGTACAGACCGCTCATCTCCATCATCATGCCGACTTACAATACAGAAGAAATTTACCTGGTACAGGCGATAGAGTCGGTTCGGGACCAGAGTTATTCCCGTTGGGAACTCTGTATCGCCGATGACGCTTCGGTTTCGCAGGAGACCATCGATGTCCTCAACCAGTACGCATTGAAGGACGAGCGGATCAAGGTCGTGTTGCGCGCGAAGAACGGTCATATCTCTGAGGCATCGAACTCTGCTCTGGAGATGGCAACAGGTGCATATGTGACCTTTTTGGACCATGATGACCTTTTAGCACCCGATGCGCTATACAGCATGGTGAAAAGATTGAACAAAAAGCCTCATCTCAAACTGATCTATTCAGATGAAGATAAGATAGACGCAAAGAACAGGCGTTATGATCCTCACTTCAAATCGGGGTGGAATCCCGATATGTTCTTCTCTCAGAACTACCTCTCCCACATGACCCTGATCCGTAAGGATATCGTGGACAAAGCAGGTGGATTCAGAACCGGCTATGAAGGGAGCCAGGATTATGATCTCTTTTTGCGCTGTCTTCACCATATAGACAATACGGAAGTGGGTCATATTGAAAAGATACTGTATCATTGGCGTGCCATTGAAGGATCAACCGCCCTGGACCCCTCTGCCAAGAGTTATGCGGGCAGTTCTGCGCTTAGGGCACTTCAGGATTATTTCAAGCATGCAGGAAAACAGGTTACCGTTGGGTATGGTATGGTTGAGAACACCTATAAGGTCGAGTATCATCTGGAGAAGGAAGCACCGCTGGTTTCCATTATTATCCCCACCCGGGACAGGTACACACTGTTATCTAAATGTATCAACAGTATCTTGAAATACACTGACTATAAGAATTATGAGATCATTATTCTTGACAATGAGAGTTCGGAGCCGAAGATACTGAAGTATTTTGAATCACTGAAGAAATATGACAATATACGTGTGATAGAATATCATAAACCATTCAACTTCTCGGCGATCAATAATTTCGGTGTGACACAGGCCAGAGGTGAGGTCGTGGCCTTGTTGAATAATGATGTGGAGATCATCAGTGAGCATTGGCTTACCGAGCTGGTCCAGCATGTACTACGCCCGGATATAGGGGCTGTCGGGGCAATGCTCTATTATAGGGACAATACTATTCAGCATGCCGGTATCGTTCTTGGCATCGGCGGAGTAGCGGGACATTCCCATAAATATTTCCCCAAAGATTCTTTCGGCTATTTTTCCCGTTTGAAGATCATTCAGAATTATGTGGCGGTAACAGGTGCATGCCTTGTAGTGGAAAAAGCGCTCTATGAAGAGGTGGGTGGACTCGATGAGGAGAATCTCTCCGTGGCATTCAATGATGTGGACTTCTGCCTCAAACTGCAAAAAAAAGGATATAGAAACCTCTGGACACCCTATGTCGAACTCTATCATCATGAATCACGAAGCAGGGGGGCTGAAGACACGAAAGAGAAACAGGAACGTTTTGGCCGGGAGATCGCCTATATGAAGAAAAAATGGAAAAAGAATCTGGAGAATGACCGTTGCTACAATACGCATCTGAGCAAAATGTTCGAAGATTTTCGAATAAATAACAGAAGGTGACCGATCAGTATGGAATATATAAAAAGTTTTCTAAAACACAAATTGACAAAAGGACGACATGAACCCCTGGAGCTGAAAGACCGCTATGATATCGTACTGCATGTCGGTGCACCGAAGTCGGGAACATCCGCACTCCAGCATTTTTTTCTCAAAAATCACTCTGTACTTCAGAACAAAGAAGTCTATTATCCCAAACACGATATAGATCCAAACGGTATTTCAGGAGGACATTCAAAGTTGGCGATCGACTTGATGCAGGAGCGTCCGGAAGAAGCGAAGATATTGTTTAACACCTGGTATGAATCTGCAAAAAGAAAAAACAGATTACTGCTGCTTTCATCTGAAGCATTTTTTAATCTCGCACAAAAAATGAAACCTTTTTTAAAAGATAAAAGAGTTTTGGTGATCGCTTATCATAGAGATATAGTGGAGTATTATATCTCCGTACACAATCAGTTGATCAAAAGGCATTACGGCACTGTAACCTTCAGTCAGTATGCGCAGTCTGTCCTGCGTAGTCAGAACAGTGCAGCAAACCTGGTCAATAAATCTTTTTTGGCGACGTATCAGGAGTGGGAAGAAGTGGTAGGCAGGGAGAATCTTACCGTAAGACCTTACGGTCGTGATCATTTTAGCGGAGGACGCATAGAAAAAGATTTCATAGAACATCTGGGTATGGGGCTGGATGGTTTTGTCTTGAATAACAAAAAAATAAACCCCAGTTATACTGATGACGCACTGGAACTGAAAAGAATGATCAACCATGTGATTGAGCGTGAATCCCCGCTCAATGATACGATCGATGTGAGTTTGCAGAAATATTCCGAAATCTATTCCGGTATGCCGTCCGGAAAACATAAAAGCAGTCAGTACCAAGAGCTGTATAGGCAGTTAAGGGCTTTTTTTGAGAAAGAAGAAAAAAGGATCAGTGAAACTTATCTGCAGGGTGCGGATGTCTCCTCTGCAATAAAGATGGAGCAGACAGAGGATGGACATACCATTGAGAACAAAGCTATATCGCTGCAGAAGGCATTTGACTATCTGGAGAAAGATGAGAAGATAAAAGAGTATCTGTTTCAGTGTACAGTGAAAAAGCTTGAACTTGGATACAGTGGCTATGCACTTTTCACATTGGCCGGTTTTTTGAAGATACCTCATATTGAAGAGTATGCCGCGGTAGACCATTGGTTCAGGCAGGGACAGTTGGACCGGATAAGTTCCGGCACATATAAGGAAGCGGATATTTTGCGTGATATCGCTATATTACTTGAGAGAAGAGGCGATATTCGGAATGCCTACAGGGTCATTGACAGGGCACATAGACTGCGGCCTGAAGGAAAGGCGATCGCTGCATTACGCGAATCGCTTAAAGCATTATCTGATACGCTATAAGAACTTATTTGACGTCCAGAAATGCCTGTGCCTGTTTCCCTAAATGGATAATGGCATTGTCAGGCACTGTTTTGATCTCCACTGTATCACCGGCTTTGAACATAGCAGTCTCAAAGACAACATGGATACCGCACTTGCCGGTGGGATGGTCCATGAGTTCCTGAATATCCGGTCGCATTTTGTCAGCCTTTGTTTCCTTTATCAGGGTACCGTTCCTGTAGATACCTACCGTGATGCTTTCCTTTTGTTTCATATGAAAAACCCATCCCCGTACCGTGTTTTCGCTTATCTTGCCCACAACGCCCCGGTACAGTTTCTGTTGTTTCTGTTTTTTCTTGGGTTCTTTTTTCTCTATAAGCAATTTAAGCGATTTGTACTGGTTGGACTCAGACAAGTTCCACAAAGTCTGTGCCTGTGCATAAAGCTGCAGGTCTTTGCCTATGAATGTTTCTGCCAGTTCACTGCCTTTTAATGCACTCAGAGAAAAAGATGGTTCGGATGACGGGCTTTTTTGTATCTTGATATCGGGAGCGATATGTGTCAGGAAAAGATCTATTTTTTCATAGGGTACGACATAGTCAAAAAGCGCAAGACGTTCCTCTGCTGTTTTGATCCGTTTGCGCAGGTCGAGCTGGAATGTCTGTGGGTTGATGACCGGCAGATAGTTCAGTGTGGAAAACCATGCCAAAAATTCTTCATCACGCATGGTACTTATGGCCTGGCGTGTTTCTCTGGAAAGACTCGGGCTCATTTCATGCTGAATATAGTGTTCCAGGATGCTATTGAAATACTCGTAAGGGTCCCGCATGATCACCACTGTTGTATGGTCATCATATGTAAGTTCTGTTTCCGGCAGTGGTTTTGTATATAAGGTGGCATTCTCTATTGAGAGATCCTGAAAATGCAGAATTTTGAAATCTTCCATAATGGCATACCTTCTTCTCTTGTGTGATTAAAGAGCATTATAGCAAAGATGAAGTGATACGATACTGTATTTTTGTACGATAATTCTTTGACAGTAATATTTTCTGTTTATTAGGATATAATTCAGCAATATAATAAAAGAGATATATCAATGAAAAAATATAAATATTGGTTGCAATCTTTCAAGTCTCAAATAATCCCCGGTGTATTGAGCAAGAAGGCCTATAATATATTCCGTTCGGAACTGGATGAGATGGCATATCTGCAAAAGAATACAGATCTCTACCTCGCACTTGAAAAGGGAGAAATACAAAGCATAGACAGACATTTTCGTGAAATAGGTATGGAAGAACTCTATGCCGGAAGACGGGTTCTTTTGGAAGGCTTGAGTGCCTATGATGAGAAAACATATCTTATGTTAAATGACGACGTGAATGAGAAGGTCATCAAAAAGGACTTTTTGTCCGGTTTTGAACACTTTCTGCTTTTTGGGTATAAAGAGGTGCTCGAAGGAAAGCGTCTGATGAAGACTGAAGAAGGTGTTGGGACACCAAGCTTCGACTCCCTTTCCCTGAACAGAATGATCATTGATGAAAGCGGTCTTTTTGATGCATTGTTCTATAGGGAGAACTATAAAGATCTGGCCGACAGTCCTCTGGAACCGGTGCTGCATTACCTTCTGTTCGGAGCGAAAGAATTACGAAACCCGAGCGCGACTTTCAATACCGCGTATTATCTGGAACGATATCCTGAAGTACTTCATTCCTCTATCAACCCTTTGGTCCATTACATCCTTGCAGGCCAAAGTGAGAACCGAAGTACTATGGAAAATAACATGGACAATGTCACTGTTGAACTTTTGCCTTTGCCCCTTGCCCCTCAGCCCGTTGAAAAGATCGACCTGAAGATCGCGGTGGTGATCCATGCATTCTATATCGATGTACTTGAAGACATTATCGGTTCCATCGACAATATCTCACCCCGGCCGGACCTTTTTATCTCCGTCTCGGAAGATGCCGATGTGGAAGAGATCGAGGCATTTCTGAAAGAGAAAGGGTACAGGAATGTCACGGTCAAACCTGTACAGAACAGGGGCCGCGATGTGGCTCCTTTCCTGGTAGAGTTCTCGGAAGCATTGAAGTCGTACGATCTCTGCTGCAAGATCCACGGTAAAAAATCACTCTATGGCGGAAGTGAGCAGACAAACTGGAGGAACCACCTTTATCACAATCTTCTGGGAAGCAAAGAGATCGTCGATGACATTTTGGGCGCTTTTGTGGAAAACGAAAAACTCGGACTGCTCTTCTCGGACAATTACGGGATGATCCCCTACTGGGGCTACACCTGGCTGACCAACAAAGGCGTGGTTAATGGACTGCTGGAGAGGCTGCAGCTGACACAGCTGAAGCCCCTGCTGGAGCAGACCTATATCGACTATCCGGCGGGTACGATGTTCTGGTTCAGGCCGGATGCGATCAGGCAGATCCTTCATTCGGGCATAGGCTATGTGGATTTTCCGGAGGAGCCCATAGGGAATGACGGTACCATCGCCCACGGGCTTGAGCGTCTTTTTGCCTACGTGACACGGCTGAACGGCTATGACTACATAGAACAGAACCGTAAACTTATGCAGTACACGAAGAACGTGACGCACAAGAACTTCAATCAGCATGAGGCCAAGACGCTGGAAACGGCCAAAGGTATCGTCAAAGAAAAAGCCTGTGTCATCTTCGATGTTTTCGATACACTGGTCACGCGTACTCTCTTCTACCCCGACAACCTTTTCAGGATCATGGAGGAGAAGTTCGACAAAGCATTCTCCATCCGGTCGGACTTCATGAAAGTACGAAAAGAGACGGAATATCAGCTGAGAATCTCCGATACCCATGAGGGGGATGTCAGCTACGAGGATATCTACGACCATATCCACCTCTACAGTGACTATACACCTGAGATGGTAGCGTATCTTCGAGAGATGGATTTCGAATATGAACTTGAGGTACTCATCCCCAAACCGGATACCGTAGCACTGCTGCAGTATGCCTATGACAAGGGGATCGATGTACTTTTTGTCAGCGATATGTACCTGACGACAAAACAGGTAATAGCGATCCTGAAAAAACATGCCATTCCGTACAGGGAAGAGAATGTGCTCGTCTCTTCCGATACCGGCTACCGAAAAGACAATACCACGGTATGGAAGCATCTGGTGGAGTCGAAGCGTATCGACCCGGCCAAAACATTGATGATAGGGGACAGCGAAGTCTCCGATGCGAAACTTCCGGGCGATTTCGGTATTGGTACCTTTCACGTGCTCTCCGAGCGGAACGCGTTCTTCGAATCTCCCTTCGGTAAAGCGTTCAAACAGCGTTTCGGCCAGGTGTCGGAGCAGGAGATGCTGCTGATGGGGCCTGTGGTCAACCGGCTCTTTTCATCAGCCTTTGAACTCTCTGACACCGTGTTGAAGTTTTCGAAGAAATATTCACCGTATACCTTCGGGTATACGGCGCTGGCCCCTTTCTTTTACCTGTTCGTCAACAATATCTACCATAAATTCGGGGATGAAAGGATCTTTTTCCTTGCAAGGGACGGATACTTCATTCAAAAGACATTTGAGCATTTCCTCGCGACAAAAGAGCTCGAACCCAAAGGGAAAGCAGAGTATCTCCAGATATCGCGAAGGGCTATGCTCGGTGCCATTATGAAGGACGAAGAGAACCTGAAGAACATGATCATGGACCTGGGGAACTATGCGGGGATGTTCAGCAGTATGCTTTACAGCAGGGTAGGGCTTGATGAGCGTTTTCTTGAAGAAAGCGGTATCGAGGATTTTGAGATCGATGATGAGAACGGCCTTGAAAAAGCCTATAGGCTGCTTGTCGACCATATCGACCTGATCAACACGCATGCCAAAGAGGAGAACAGGGCCTACCTGGCCTATCTTGATTCCATAGGCTTCTTTGAAGAGGGGGAAGATGTGCTGATCGACCTTGGATACTCCGGTACGATCCAGAACTACCTGCATCAGCTGACCGGTAAAAAACTGACAGGAGAGTATTTTGTCACGACAGAAAAGGTAAAACGTATAGAAAGTGAAGAGAATCGGCTGTATGGCTATTTCGCCGACAGGATCGACCCCGCGGACAATAGTAATATCGTTTACAAGTACGCGCTGGTACTGGAAGCTTTCTTGACCTCGGACAAAGGCCAGCTGATCCGTTTTACGGACCAGGAGGGGGAGATCGTACCTGACTATAAAGAGAAACACGAATCCATTGAAGTACAGAACAGAATGATGGACGGTATAAGAGACTATATATCCGCACTTTCCATTGTCTCCCCTGATTTCATCGATCTGGAAAATGAAAGAATCAAAGCGATCTCGCTTTTTACCTACGAGTATATGATCATGCATCGCCTTCTGGACGATGATGTATTGAGTATCCTCCATCTTGAAGATGACTTTACGGGTAACAAAGCATTGGATATTATGGATATTCTTACGGAACGCGGGATATAACTGCTTTGTTCCAGAAAGTTTTAACTTATTTATTGCATGTTGCATAAGAAGGAGATAGAAATGTCAACAGTATACTTACATGTAGGGCCACATAAGACAGGTACAACCTATTTACAGAAACTATGGGAAAGCCATCCCGAACAATTGAAGCAGCATAACCTGGTCTATCCAAAAGTATTCTACATGGCAAAGGGACAGCACCATATTGTGACTCATTTGCTTTCCAACGACAAGGGAGAAGCTTTTCAGAGGGGTATGTTCAGACTTAGCAGTATAAATGATAATAATAAAAAAATTCAATTTATTAGAAATTTGATTAGCAAAAATACTTTAAACCAGTTTGTGACTCAAATAGAAAGAAAATATGCGTGGTGGATAAAATGAAAAAACTTTTTTTACATATAGGGGCAGGTAAAACGGGCTCATCAGCTTTACAAGTATGGTTGTCGCAGAATAAGCTTAATTTTAAAGAGCTGGGAATCAATTATCCAGATAATCGGGAATTAGATGATTATGCTATCTCTTCTGGAAATGGTGTTTTTTTAGTTGGGATTATAAGAACGGGAAATATAAAAAACTATTTATTAGAACTTTTCCAAAATGAAAACAATGTATTATTTTCTAGTGAAGTTTTTCAAACTTTAACACGGGAAGAGATTAGTGTTGTGCAGAATGTATGTAACGACTTAAATATAGAATTAAACATAATTATTTATATTCGAGATATCTATGATGTAGTCTATTCGTTATATTTGCAGACCATTAAAAGACATTCTATGAAATTGACTTTTGAAGATTATGTATATGGGTTAGAAAACATAGAACAATTTGCAGTTTTGGAAAAATATGAATCTGTTTGCTCCAATATTCAAGTTTTGCATTATGATAGTGAAAAATCAAAGGGCTTGGATATTTCTTTTGCGGAAGCTTTATCACTTAATTATAATTCTTTAAATAAAATGAAAAATAAAAAAGTCAACAGATCTTTATCTGTTTTTGAATCACAGTTGATTCGTATTTCAAATATAATTTATGCTAAAAAAATTGATTTTAAGTCTGATGAATTTTGCACAAAAGTATCTGATAAAATTATTTATTCTAATCCAGAATTAAACACAGAGATCTATTATAATCCTGCAATTGAAGAATTCTTAAAAAATAAATATCAAAATAAAATAGATAACATTAATAGTAAATATTTCAAAAATAAGCAACTAAAAGTTTTTGATCAAAATAATAAAATAATCGTTGATAAACAATTTGAACATATTCAAGAGTTTGAAAGTATATTATCTATTTTGGTCGATCTCTTAAAAGAAAGGATCGACCAAAAAGAGCTTTCGATTCAAGATCCTAGAATTCTAAATGCTTTAAGGGATGAGGCGATAAGAGTTGAAGAGGAAGATCTCTTGAGCGCTTACACATTAATGAATGCAGCTAAAATTTTACGTCCAGGCGGTCCAGTTATAGAGAAAAAGTTGAAAGAATATGAAAAAGCATTAGTAAAAAAACCGGCTATAAAATGAAGCATAGAAGCAAGTAATATAATAGCAATTTTTTAGATTAAAATAAGTACCAAGAAGCGGTTTATCTACTTCTTTCTGGAGTTATGCTAAAATAAGATTAGTTAAATTCAGAGGATAATAGATAGAAAGAACTTCAATTTAGATTTGAAAGAATGTGAGTTCAGGTTCAACCATAGAAGTGAAGAGCTGTACAAAAAATTGTGTGAGGAATCTTTAGGAATGAACCTCTGAAGTTATCTTAACCCTAAAATAATTTTATTTTATAAAAAAAACTATGAGAGATGAATATGAAGAAAGAAGTTATTATACATATAGGATCAGGAAAGACAGGAACCACTTCGATCCAGCATATGTTGGGTCAAAGTGAACAACACCTTTTGGATGCAGGTATCATGTATCATCCTACGCATCCCAAACAACCTAATCATCACAACCTTGTTTCAACACCTTTTGATACATCTATGTGGGAGAGGGATAGACCTGTTCATACTCAGCTTAAACAAAAGTTCGAGAGCTCTCCAGCATCGAAGATGATTATCTCAACCGAAAGGATTTTTGGTGCTCCAAAATATTATTTGGAGGAATTGAAAAAACTATATTGGAATATGGATATAAAAATTATTGTTTATATCAGGAATCAAGTAGATATGATTCCTTCACAATTTTTACAGAGGCAAAAAGACATCGAGACAGAGTATCTTTTTTCTATTGAAAATGCTTTTAAAAAATACAAAGATATCTGGGGAATGCATCCGAATAAACTCATGACAAGATGGATGCCAGTATTTAAAAAAGAGAATATGATCGTTAGAATATATGATAGAGAGCTTTTAGATGATGGAGATGTATGTAGAGACTTTGCAAAAGCACTTGGAATAACTGATCATGTAGATCTAGAGATGCAATTGAACGAAAATGCAAGTTTGATACCGGAGCTTTCAAAGCTGACTTCTGTTATAGATAGAGAGTTTCCTAACCTTTCAAAAAATAATTTTCCATTTAGACAAATGAA
This sequence comes from Sulfurovum sp., assembly GCA_027071315.1. GTDB lineage: Bacteria > Campylobacterota > Campylobacteria > Campylobacterales > Sulfurovaceae > Sulfurovum. The sequence continues at coordinate 2,574 of JALSUP010000202.1, read as the reverse complement.
TATAATTAAACCATTATTAAACATTTCCTTAAATTATAAAAAAAGCAAGGAATATGATAATTTTTTTAATATTTTAAAAGATAATCTCAAAGTGTATTGTAAAAAACAATTGAATTGTAATGATTTGCCGGAACCTGTTGAAAATGAAATAACAAGAAGTAGAGAACTTTTAAAAAAGAAAATAAAAATAAATCTTGTCAATGAAGAGTTACGTACGGAAATCCTCAATTATTACAAGGAAATGAACTATAAGTTCTCTGATATCTTTTTGAATGAGAAAGAAAAAAAATCTTTTTTAAAACATTATAGGAAGAGTTAAAATGAAGATAAAAAAATTGAAATTTTTGTATATTGGTATATTGGCCACTTGGCTATTGTTTGGTGGTACACTTACTGCGAAAAGTTGTGAAATGTGGTATCAGGACAATCATTTGGGAAAAATGGGATACCTTGCACCCGATGCCATTTATAAATTTAGTGATACTGCTTCCTGGAGAAGAAGCTTGCAAAATATGAATGTGTATATGCTTCGATTAAATTCATTATATTCAAAACAAAACCATATTAGTGATTATTTTATAAAGTATAAATTTTATAGAACACTTAAAAGTCATAATGTGAAACTGGCATTGAATGTACGGGGGGCTACATTAACAAATTTAAATTCTAAGACAAAGCAGGGATATATCAAAGAATTAAATATGATTGATAAACTCTATAGAATGGGAGTGAAAGTGGATTATATCTATTTTCAAAGTGCCTTGAGTAGACAAAAGTCTTTTGGGACAGAGCTGAAGGATGTGTATGACTATCCGATGCAACAACGGATTGATGATATCGTAAGATATGCAAAAACGATCCATGCAAAATACCCGAAAATAAAATTCGGTCTTATCGATGCGTTACCGATCAAGGGTCTTCCCTATAAAAAACCTTATCGTGACCTCATGAAAATAATGGAAAAAAACGGGGTAAAGCTTCACAGTATTTTACTTGATGCTCCCTATAGTTTAATCATGAGGCATTGGAAAGGATCGACATGGGAAAAGATCCTGAATGTAGAAAAGTATGTTAAGTACAACATGGGGATCCAATATGGAAAAATATTTACAGATAACGAAGGTGGTAAACGTTCGGATAAATTATTTTATCTTAATCTTGTCAAAATGGCAAGACGTTATAAAACATTAGGAGGAAATCCCGATATATGTATATTGATGAGCTGGTATCCGCATCCGCGCTATACCATTCCTGAAACAACACCCTATACAATGACCTATGATTTCCTGAAGCTTACGGAGATATTGAAATAGCAGGATGAAATACTGTGTAGATACTGTTGAACCGCAGTATATCTCCGGCTGGTGTTTTGATGAAACACGTTTGGATCAAAACGTCACACTGGAACTGTATATCGATCATCAGAAAGTATCGGAAGAAAAAGCGGATATCCACCGTCAGGATCTGAAAGAACATGGTATGCACCCCACAGGGGATGCAGGCTTTCATTTTGTACTCGGCGACAGATACCTTACGGAACGGAACCATATAGAGATCATGGTAAAGGAGAGCGGTTATGGATTGTCTCTCGGAGATGCCTTGACAACGTTTCGACAGCAAACGGTATCACAGTCCAGCTTCCAGAGGGAAAAAGGGGATTGCTGTATCCTGCATGTAGGGATGCATATGACGGATTCCTTCACGATGCAGAACAATCTGTCGAACAATGAGAACAATGTCAATTTCTTCTATATTGACCTGAAAATGCCCGGTTACAATATGCCCCTATATACACTTTTTTCGGACGGAACGAAAACGGGCAGGTATATACCGGTGCCGGACTATTCAGAGCAGGGAACTGACTCCCTGCAAAAGTATATTGATAAGCAGTTCCGTACATTTGTAGAGGATGATGCTCAGGGAAAGACCTGTGTCCTCTCCTGCGCGGGAGTCAGTACGATGAAGAGAGATGAATTGAGTGCTCTTCGAACATATCTTTTTGGATTTTTTGAAAAGGTTCGGGTGGTAGCCTATGTTCAGACTCCTATTGCCCATATGAAGCATATGTTCATGGAAAGCGTAAAGAGGGGTAGTGCCGACTTTGCAAGCCTGCATTTACTGTATCCTCATTATAGGGACAGATTGGAAAATCTTGATGATGTATGGGGTAAAGAGAATGTATTTCTTTACCCCTTTGAGAAAGAAGCGTTGTCTCATGGAAATATTGTTGATGATCTTCTGATGCGGAATCATCTGAAAGTAAAAAACAGTCAGTTCAGGGATGGAGATGTACCACTTTCCCTTGAGGCGGCCTCTTTCCTCTACCTGTTTTACAAATACAGTCCTGCATTATATGGAAGAGAGAAAGCGTCAGAACACACAAATGACATGTTATTAACATATATGGAATCCTTTGGAACGAAGTGTTTTAAGTTTTCCATGAATGTTTTTATTACGGCACTAACTAAACAGTCAAATCAAGATACCGCCGCATAAGCAATTTTTTCATGCTTAAAATAGTTAGAAACCCTTTGAGGACTATTGCTTAACATTGTCATAAAATTCTCTGTATTT
>JALSUP010000201.1 GCA_027071315.1 Sulfurovum sp. | reverse complement strand
ATGAAGTACACAAAACGTACTTGGCTGTGGTGCGTGGGTACACAGAAGATAAAGGCAGCATTGTCTACCCTCTGAAACAGATGCTCGATACCAAGGCACAAAAAGAGCAGGGCATCACCAAAGAGGCGCAGGAAGCCCAGACAGACTTTGAATGTTTGGCAACTCTTGAGTTACCGTATGCGGTGAGTCGTTACCCTGCGGCACGTTATTCACTCATCACACTTTTGCCTAAAACCGGCAGGAAACATCAGCTTCGCAGACATATGAAACATATCTTTCACCCTATTGTGGGAGACACGAAACATGGCAGAGGGGAACACAACCAACTTTTTAGAGAAAAGTTCGACTGTCACCGGCTGCTTTTGCATGCCGATAGCATGACCTTTAAACATCCTGTGAGTGGGGAAAAGCTTGTGATCGAAGCGGGGATGGATGAGGTATTTGAAAAGATCAGCGGGCTTTTTAAAAACGCTTAAATATGTGTCGGGGTGAGGGCACCCCGACCTACGCGTTAATAGGATTTTAATGCATCATTGATTTGAACATAGGCACCGACAGGTGTGGTTTCAAAGTAGGGGATGTTGTGTTTCTTCGCAAAATCTTTGGTCATTTTTTGTACTTTTAAAAGATTAAAACGTGGTGCTTTTGGAAAGAGGTGGTGTTCGATCTGTGTATTGAGCCCACCATAGAACCAGTGTATCAGGCTGCCACCGGAGAGTGAACGGCTTCCTCTCATTTGCAACTCCATCCAGGTGAACGCTTTGGCTTCTTCTTCATTGAATGTTTCACAGCCTAAGTGATTGGTAATAAAACCAAAAGAGAGCCATGGAGAAAGTGTAAAGTTAACAGTGACTGCCACAATCAGCGTGTTCATCCCGCCTATTTGCATATATAAAGTTCCCCAGATGACGGGCCAGTGCATGAGCATCAGTGCCAATTCACTCCAGAGTTTGCGTTGAATGACAAACTTATAAGACTGGTAAATAAAAGCAGGAAACATAAAGAACTGTGCTCCCCAGAAAATAATATATTTATACTTTTTAATGAAAGGACTCTCTCCGTGATTGGGGGTAAACGCGCCGTCCAGAGCCCGAATGTCCTCATCTTTCTCAACGATGTTACAGTAGGTGTGGTGGTTGACATTGTGCTTGTAGTCCCACCAGGAAGAGGAGTTACTCAAAATGATGGCCGAAAAAGGGTAAGAGAGTTTTTTGGAAAGCGATTTACTTTTAAAATACTGTGTATGCAGGACGTCATGTGAAACAAAGACAGCACGTGTCATAATGAGCGTGATGAAAAGCCCCAGCAGTATAGGGTTCCAGTAGGGTGCAGTAGCCAAAGCAACAATCATAGAGATTAGCACAGCTACCATTTCAATGGAGCCACGTACAGGCACACGGTCGAGTAAACCTTTGGCACGTACCTGCTCTTTAAGTTCTGAAAAAATATCGGGGTATCGGGTGGCAGTAGACATGGTAGGTGACCTTTATAGCATTATGCTCTATTATAATTAAGATCATTTTTATTGTACTTAAATAAGGTGATAAGAGAGGATATTGCTATTTCAATTTGAAATGTGTTAAGATTAGTGACTTAAAATAGAGGATAAATGATGAAAGAGCATACGCTTCAACCTTTACAGCCTTTGAATGGCACTATACTCTCGGAGGTAGACCATCATGCGAAGCGTATTCGCTGTCATAAGGGTGAGTCACTGTTTACCCATGATGAGTTGATGCACTATTTTTACATTGTCATCAGTGGGAAGATCAAAAGTTACCAGCTTAATCTGAACAATGCCAAAGAGCAGACCATCTTTATTTTCCGGGAAGGAGATATGTTTGATACCATTACTCTCTTTGACGGTGAAGCGCATGATGTGATGTATGAAGCCATGGAAGAGTCGGAACTACTGCAATTGCCTATAGAGAAGATGCGGGAGTTGATCTTGACGGACAGGAATTTCAGTCAGAAGTTTTTCCCCTATATTGCCAATCAGATGCGTACTTTGGAGGAAACGGCTACTGATCTCTCTCTGTACAGCACTTCCGAGCGGTTAATCAAACTGCTTTTACAAAACCTTGACCCACGCAATAGAATGAAATATGACTTGCTTAAAGGACTCTCACATACGGAGATCGCCAAACTCATCGGTACTGTCCGACATGTGGTGGAGCGTCATCTCAAAGCCCTGAAAGAGGATGGCAGTATAGAAGTGAAGCACAGAAAGCTGCAAATTGTTGATGCACGAAAACTCTTGGACAAACTCAAACTTTTTTAAAATTTTGCATATTTTTTTGAAAATGCAACTTTAGTTGCATTCTTTTACTTTTTCTCCGTGTTAAAATTCTTTCAGATTTAGTCAGAGAGACTAAAGGTTTAAAATAAAGGAGCAATCATGTTAGTGACACGATATAACCCATACAGTAACGCAGATTTCAGAAAAGGTTTTGAAGTACTCAATAGTCTGATGAGCAATTTTGAGACTTCAAGAGAAGAGGCAGCGCTTGCCAATTTTGTGCCGGTGGTCAATACCCGTGAGGGTGAGTATGCCTACCATATTGAACTCGATCTCCCGGGGATCAAAAAAGAGGATATTGATATAAGCACAGAAGACAATGTCCTGACCATCTCCGGAGAGAGAAAGATCAAAGATGAAGTCAAAGAGGAAGATTACTATAAGGTTGAAAGCCGTTACGGTAAATTCAGCCGCTCATTCACGCTGCCTGAAGACATTGATGTGGAGAATATTCACGCAGAGTCAGCAGACGGTGTACTTGAAGTGATCATCCCGAAAAAAGAGGATGAGGCGAAGAAACCTCGCAAAATAGAAATTAAGTAAGTGTTGCGGTGATTCATTTCTCTCCAACACTCCGGCGTGATGCAAATGGCAAAGCCACCCCTGTCAGGGACGGTGCATCACTTGTCGCATTGGCGAGAAATGAAGACTTTTTAAGGTTTAAAATATAAAAAATTGTAAAAAAATATGTTGAAAGGAGTCTAAAATGGATATGGTAAAAACTGCAAAAGAGATTGGAACAACGGTTGAAGAGAAAGTGGAGCAGGGTTTGGAAGTGGCAAAAGAGACTTTTGCCAATGTGGCCAGTCATCTCCCTTTTGCGAACCTTGCAAGAAAAGGGACAGACGGTTTTAAAGTGGAGATCGATCTTCCGGGTGTCAAGAAAGAAGATATTGAACTCAATATAGAAGACAATATTCTTACTGTTAAAGCACTGAGAAAAATGAAAAATGAGGTGAAGAAAGAAGATTACTATCTCTGTGAGAGCAACTTTGGACTCATCTCACGCTCGTTTGTCCTGCCGGAAGGAATAGACAGATCCAAAGTAGATGCGAAGTATGAAGAGGGACGGCTTTACATCACGCTTGAGAAAGAGGAGTCCCGAAAAGCAAAAAGCATTTCGGTAAAGTAAATCCTGTGGAGTAAGCTTTATGCTTACTCTATGCTATAATAAATCATAAATTTTCCTCCAAAGGCACTTCATGAAAAAACTTTTTTCCAACAATCTATTTTTAATGTTCATGAGTGCCTTTGTCTTTGTCAGCGGCTACTTTTTTATTCGTCTTGCCTACAATTTTACAGACAGTATGCCCTTTGTACAGGAGATCGTACTCATTGTTCTGGGTACCCTGGCTACTATCCTCATTACTGCGATGCTGCTGAACAAGCAGACCTCTGTTGAACTTGACAAAGAGCAGAGTATCAAGTTCATTGAATTGAAGACCGAAACCTACCAGCGCCTGATCGATACGATAGAAGAGATCGTTTCCGAACAGGATATTACATCCGAAATGCTGAACAGATTGCGTTTTAACGGGCATAGGTTGGCTATTTTTGCTTCCCCTTCTGTTTTGGAAGAGTATGAGAATTTTTTGAATATTTTTAATGAGGGTACAGAAGACCGGCATGTGAGCCTTAAAGATGCAGAGAGCATTTCTCATGCGTTGGCACGCCTGACCGTATTTATACGGTCTGATCTTCTTGGTACACTCGACAGTGAAAGCAGCTATTCCCGTAAAGAGATCACTGCACAGATCATGGAGAATGCCAAAAACTATTAAGCCTCTTTGAGTCTGAAAAAGCTGCTTCCGCTTCCCGAAAAGAACCAGCCCTCTTTTTTGGCTTTTTCCAGTTCCGGACAGATCGCCATAGCGGCAGGGAAGAGGTCATTGAGGGCGACAGGATCCCCAATGAGTGTGAGCAGGGTACGTGAATCCATTTTGTCCCAGCCGAAAAAGCTTGTCAGGTCGACATTTCTCAAAAGATAAGTGTTGAATGTTTTGTATACTTCGGCCGTATTGCAGCCTATGTCCGGTGTGAAGATATCAAGCGATAAAGGCGGCTCTTCAAAAGGCATGACCAACTCTCCGAACCCGGCTACATTGGCAGAGTCATAGTCATAAATGAAGAAAGGCACATCTGCTCCCACTTTGCTTCCTATGTCAGCGAGGTCATCCGTCGAAATGAGCAGTTTGCATGTCTCCTTGACCAGTCTCATAAAGGCTGCCGCATCTGAAGAGCCTCCACCCAACCCTGCCTGGGAAGGAATACGTTTCGTGACCACGACTTTATGTTTGTAAAAGAAGTTGAGTATGTCCAGGTCACCGGTGAAGTCGTTGAGTGCCGTAAAAGCTTTGTAAATGGTGTTGGACTCTAAAGGGACGTTATCACAGCCTTCAATGGTAAAGGTCTCGCAGTCACAGGGGACAAACTTGATGGTATCATAGAGGTCAGGTACTTTGACAAATCGGGATATGAGTGTATGGTAGCCGTCTTTGTATCCGGTGATCTTTAAAAATATATTGACTTTTGCGTGTGCATTTATGCTGTACATGGGGTTTCCTCAAATTTTG
>JALSUP010000200.1 GCA_027071315.1 Sulfurovum sp. | reverse complement strand
TGTCTGCACTGTTACTCAAAAGCAGACCTTGACGCTGTCGATACCCTGACCACAGAAGACATTATGGAGACTTTGCCAAAGCTCAAAGCCAATGGTGTGAAGTTTCTCATTTTCTCCGGTGGAGAGCCATTGACACGTAAAGATCTTTTTGACATTGCCGCAAAATGTAAAGAGTTGGGTATTGTGACCTACCTTTCCACCAACGGCTTGTATGTGAAGCAGAGCAATGCAGAGAAGATCCTCGATACCTTTGACTACATTGGCATCTCCATTGACGGTTCGCCGGATGTGCATGATGCCTTCAGAGGACTCAAAGGCTCTTTTGTCGAGTCTATGAAAGCGGTCGATCTGCTGAACTCTTTCGGAAAGACAAAAGTGGGTATCCGTTTTACCATTACCAAAGACACCTATGATGACCTTGCGTTCATTTTTGACCTCGCAGAGAAACATAACATTCCAAAAGTGTACATTTCCCACCTGGTCTATTCGGGAAGAGGGCTTGAGAATCTGGAGATGGACTTGAGTAAAGAGCAGCGTGTGACTGCGGTCAATTACATTCTGGACAAAGCCTTTGAGTACCATGAAACAGGTAGAGACATCGAAATAGTTACAGGAAACATGGAGATGGATGCCATTCTCTTCTATGACAGATTTGAGAAAAAGTACCCTGAACATGCAGATGAGATGAAAAAACGGCTCATCGACTGGGGCGGAAACTCGGCAGGACGTAAACTCTTGAACATTGATTCAGAAGGTTTTGTGAAACCAGACCCGTTCTTCCCTGTGAAGATAGGTAATATCCTAAATCAGGATTTCTCAGATATTTGGACGAATGAACCAACGGAACTGCTTCAAAAACTGAGAATACATCCAAGAGAACTGGGTGGCAAATGTGAAAGTTGTCAATACCTGAACATTTGTAACGGAGGTTCACGAAGTAGAGCCTATGCCATCCATGGTGATATGTGGGCAGAAGACCCTTCATGTTACCTGACTGAAGAAAAAACAAAAGGAAATGTGTAATGGGTAAAGTTTATTTAACCGGAGCCGGGCCTGGAGACATTGAATTGTTGACGGTCAAGGCACTGCGTGTGGTCAAAGAGGCAGACGTGATCATTTACGACAGACTTGCCAACCCTGATATTTTGGCAGAAGCAAAAGACGGCTGTGAATTTGTCTATGTCGGAAAAGAAGATTCTCACCATACGCTGCCCCAGGAAGAGATCAATGAAGTCATTTATCAGGCTGCACTCAAGTATGAAAACGTGGTACGTCTTAAAGGGGGAGACCCTTTTGTCTTTGGACGTGGCGGAGAAGAGGGTATTTACCTGTATGAAAGAGACATAAAGTTTGAGTTCATTCCGGGTGTCACTTCTGCCATTGCTGTTCCTGAGTATGCAGGTATTCCTGTCACACATCGTGGTATTACAGTCTCATTCAGAGTGGTCACAGGCCACGAGTCAAGCGGGAAAGACCATTCTCAGATCCCCTGGGAGAACTATAAGAGTGATGACACCATCATCTTCCTCATGGGACTGCACCGTTTGAAGCGGATAGCAACAAAACTCATGGAGATAGGAAAACCCAAAGATTACCCTATTGCCGTTATCTCCCGTGGTACCCGACCAGATGAAAAGACAGTTGTGGGTACGCTTGAAAATATTTATGAAAAGGCAAAAGACTTGCCTACACCGGCGCTCATTGTCGTGGGTGAAGTGGTTAAGTTAAGAGAACAGCTGAACTGGTTCGAAAAATAATCAATAAGTATAATTTAAGATAGTTAAAAAATATATTTAAGTTTTTTATGGCTAAAATGGTACAGAACACAAAAATATAACAGAAATGTTATGCTTTGTACTGTATAGTACGTCTCTTATTTCAAAAGGAGCAGGCCATGTTAAGACTTGAAGACATTCCCATGTTCTCTACTTTGACACAATCAAGTCTCAAAGATCTCTACAATCAAACACACATTAAAAACTATGCCAAAGACAGTATTGTATTTTACGAAGGGGATGAGAGTACCTATTTACACATTTTGCTTGAGGGGTCTGTAAAGATGTATAAAACCACGCCCAAGGGGACACAAGTGCAGATAAACCGTCTGGGTGCGCCTGACCTCATTGCGGAGTATGCCTGTTTTGAAAACCAGCCTTTCCCTGCGACCTGTGAGTTCGTGACCAAAGGGGTGATGGGTCTTCTTCCTTTTGACGTTATTTTCAAACATTTGGGCAATCCCAATTTTTCTCTGGAGATCATTAAATCTCTCACCGGAAAAGTGAGTCTTCTTTCCGCCCTGGTACATAAAGAGACAGTACTCTCTTCTGAAGCCAAAGTGGCTGACCTGATGCTGCAGAAACTTTCTCTCTTTCACAGATTGAAGAACAATGAACTGGCTTCTATTTTGAATCTTACCCCTGAGACTTTTTCCAGAATTTTGACGAAGTTGAAGAAAGAGGGGATCATTACGGTGGAAAATCAGCAGATCGTCATTTTAAATGAGGATGCATTGTATATTATTGTCGATACGAATACGATGAAGGATTGTACGAATTGTATTGCTTCTTTTAAGGAATCGATAGGGTATAAGGGATAATCTTTATTAATTTTTTACAGAAATTAACTTCTTACGCGTAGGTCGGGGTGCCCTCACCCCGACGTAAACTGTACATTCACAAACAAACCTCACATACATATAAAATATCAATTCATATATCAAAATAAATAAACATATTTGTATGCCAATGGATGTCGGGGTGAGGGCACCCCGACCTACGCGATGTTTATACTACGCTCTCTTCCCACTCCTTGAACGCATCATCAAAATACACCAAACGCTGTTTTTTAAACTCTCTGGTAGAGTAAAGTTTCCCGTATTCGGTGAGGCCGCTCTCTTTGGCCATCTCTTCTATGAGGGAGTCACACTCTTCCTGGCTCTTTCCGTGGATCATGGCGAAGAGGTTGTAGGGCCAGTTGGGGTAGCTGGGTCTGAGGTAGCAGTGGCTGACAGCTGAAAATTCTGCCATTTGACGGCCTATCTCTTCGCCTTTCTCTTCAGGGACTGACCAGACAGACATGGCATTGGCACCGAAACCGGCTTTTCTGTGGTTTAAGATGGTGGCAAATCTTCTCATAACACCAGACTCTTTCAGTTCTGTGGCAATTTCAAAGAGTCTTTCGTAGCTGATGTCAAGCTCCTCCGTGATCTTTTTGAAAGGTTCGGAGACAACATCGATGTCTTTTTGCAGAGCTTTAATGACGGCAATGTGTTCAGGTGTGAGTTCAATCTCTTTATGCGCCAGTTTTTTGACTTTCTCTTTTTTTGCACGCTTGCCTGTGGTGTCCATTTTAACGGAGATCTTGAACATTTTAAGGGTAGGGAGGACAATGCCGTCTTCGGCACCTGTCTGCTCTTTTAAAATGTCGATGGTCTTCTCTAAACCAAACTTTGAGTCAGGGGTGACTGCCATAGTAAACCAAATGTTATAGTCATGGTTTCTCAGGTAGTTGTGGCTCACACCGGGGTGGGCATTGATGATCTCTGCGGCTTGGTCTATGTTCTCTTCAGGTACCTTGAAAGCGACAAGTGAAGACTTGTAACCCAGTCTTTTCGTGTCGAAAATAGCAGAAGTCTGACGGATGATCTTCTCCTCTTTTAAGGCCTGTACAAGTGACAAGACTTCCTCTTCTGTGCTGTCCAGTTTTTCAGCCACTTCTTTAAAAGGGTTTTCCGTCATAGGAAAGGCATTTTGCATCTCAAAAAGTAATTCGTTTTTCATTAAATAGTGCTCCAGTTATATGTTATTGGGATTATAATCAATAACAGTATAGCGTTGATTGATACATATCAAAGCTATTATGATAAACTTTGGTTAAATTATGTTCTGACAATGAATAAAAGGAATACAATGTCTTTTTTCCCTATGTATATGGATATGCAAGATCTTAAAGTACTGGTCGTCGGTGGCGGGTATATTGCGACTGAGAAACTTGAAAAGCTGGTAGACTTCACCAAAGAGATCACCGTGATCGCTTCAGAAGTAAGTGAAGAGGCGAACACGCTCATAAAAGAGCATTGTCTCACACTCTACCAGCGTGCATATGCGAGGGGAGACATTGACGGTTTTGACATTGTCATTGTAGCAACCGATACAGTGGCGCTTCACAAAGCCATTTATGAAGAGTCAAGAGGAAGCAGGATTTTAGTCAATTCTGTGGACAACACGGATTATTGTGATTTTATTTTCCCCTCTTATGTACAAAAAGGGGACTTGACCATCGCATTTTCCACAGGGGGTGCTTCTCCTGCATTTGCCAAATACATTCGCCGTCATTTTGAAAAGATCATCCCCGATTCTGTGGGTGATTTCCTGACCAAAATGAAGGGCTTACGTACGACGATGCCCAAAGGGAAAGAGCGTATGGCGTATTTTGACGGACTGGTCGAGAAGTATTTTAAAGAGAATTTTAAATAATTAAGAGGAAATTGATATAAATCAAGGTTATCTTAATTATAAGTCATTAGAATGATAAAAACTAAATAGGAGTTAATATGTCTGATATACTGAAAGAAGCAATTGAAGTAGAGGGGGCGAATGTCCCTTTCTTTACCTACAAAGACGGAGAAGACCAGATCATTGAGTTCGATACCTCAAAATGCGGACCGCCGGATCCGATGGTCAATGCGATGGCAGGGCTTAAATTGCTGGATGCCCCAAATAAAAAAGTAGTGATGATCAACCATAAGAGTCCCGGTGGGCTATTGGCAAAGATCGGTGAGAATTATGACATCGATGAGGAAAAACTTGATGACGGACGTGTGAAGCTGACTTTCTCTTACAAGAGCGGAGAGAGCGACAAAGCTGACCTGTCTGATAACAGTTGTGGATAATGTGACATGAAGCAGATCTCCAGTGATTTTGCACCGCCCCTGAAGCTGATCTCTCCCTTTTTCAAATACGGGGTGATCTTCTATTTGCTTTCTATGCTGGCCCTGCTCTTTTTTGAGCCGTCATTTTCCTATGCGCAGATGAGTATAGCCGGGTGGATCCATCTTTTTCTGCTTGGTTTCGTGATGATGGTCATTTTTGGTGCTATGGCACAGCTGATCCCTGTGGTGCTGGAAGTAGGGCATGCGGTAGTAGACGTCTATTATGTGATCTTTCCGCTGCTTGGTATCGGTGCTGCAGTAATGGTAACTGGTTTCTGGCTGATGCCGGCGCTACTTCCCTATGGCGGGATGTTGGTGCTGGTCGCCATGATCATCTTTGCCTCTGAAAATATTGCGACACTGAAAAAAACAAAGATCAGAACACTGACCATCGATACCGTTGCCTGGAGTAACGGATATCTGCTGCTCGGTATTCTTACAGGATTTGCCATAGCACTCGGACTGAGCGGTGATCTCGGTATCAATATTACGCTCATGCTTAAAGCCCATGTGTATGCGGTGATCGGTGGCTATGTCGTGTTGACGATCATGGGCTTGTCTCTGATCCTGATACCGATGTTCTCCCTTGCCCACGGCTTTGAAGAGACTGCGATCAACAGAGCGTTCAAACTGGTTGTTACAGGTGTAGGTGCTGTTTTCATCGGTGCATTGATCAGTCAGGAGTGGCTGATGTATATGGGTTATGCCATCAACATGCTGGGTGTACTTTTCTATATCTGGCAAATTTATATCATTGCCAGACTGACGGTACGTAAAGAGATGGATGTCTGGGCAAAGTCGATGATATTCGCTTTTGTTTCATTGATACTCTCTATTGTGCTCGGTCTGTTCTATTTTATGATAGGCAATGAAAATATTTTACATGCTTCTGCGTGGTTCCTGCTGTTGGGGTTCATCTCTTCTATGATCACAGGGCATCTCTATAAGATCGTCCCGTTCCTGGTCTGGTTTGAACGTTTTGCCCCGCTGGTCGGAAAAGAGAAAGTACCGATGCTGCATGAGATGTACTCTAAAGAGGGTGCGGCGATGATGTTCAATTTTACAGCTTCAGGCGTAGTCCTGGGTGGTTTCGGCCTCTTGTTCGAAAGTGATATTTTATTTAAGGCAGGTGGCAGTTTTCTCTTTACCGGCGCGATATTTTTGTATATGACCATGAATAAAATGCTGGCATACGGGAAATAAATTAAAAATATATAATTGAAGGAAACAAAACATGTGCACCATTACCAAAGAAAACGTCTTTGACGCCATCTCAACCGTCATTGACCCGGAAGTCGGATTTAACCTTGTCGAGATGGGGCTCATTTATGATGCTCTCATCAATGAAGAGAATTGTGATGTGAAGGTCATCATGACCCTTTCCACCCAGGGCTGTCCTCTGCATCAAATGATCACCCAGTGGGTAAAAGAAGCGGTAGAGCGTATTGAAGATGTGGGGGAAGTGGAAGTGGAAGTGGTCTGGGAACCGGCCTGGAATATTTCGATGGCAGATGACAATGTCAAACAGGCACTTGGCGGTATGTAAGGTGCCCAAATACCCCGAAACAGCGTAATAAGGAGTAAATAACTCCTTATTTCATAAATTTCTTTTACAATATTTACAAACTTCATATTCTTAACTTATCAAAGACTCTTTTTCTCCAATTTAATCTGTTCTATATTTGTTCAATTAATAAGATTATTTAGATTTCTTGATATAAATCATCTCACATATTGACATTGCTGTGATAAAATAGTTACGTTGTTATGTGTAGAGTTCCCTATAGAACAGCTAGCGTTCTGTAGAGAACTTTATGCAATAACCAAAAAATCAATTTACGGAGGAAGTAATATGGCTTTAGATAGAAGAGAATTTCTGAAAAGTGCAGCAGCAGCATCTGCCGCAGGCGCAGTGGGCATTGCTGTTCCATCCAACCTGAATGCAGCAGCGAATGATGCACAGAAAGATTGGAGATGGGACAAGGCAGCTTGTCGTTTCTGTGGTACAGGGTGTGGAATCATGCTCGCAACCAAAGAGGGTAGGATCGTAGCGGTTAAGGGTGACCCTGCAGCACCGGTAAACAGAGGTCTTAACTGTATTAAGGGGTACTTTAATGCGAAGATCATGTATGGTGCGGACAGACTTAAAACACCACTGTTGAGAATGAATGACAAAGGTGAGTTTGACAAACATGGTAAATTTAAACCTGTTTCCTGGCAGCGTGCCTTTGACGAGATGGAAAAATATGCAAAAAAAGCATTGAAAGAGAAAGGTCCTGAAGGGGTCGCTGTCTTTGCTTCCGGTCAGTATACCGTTATGGAAGGGTATGCAGCCCAGAAGATGATGAAAGGTGGATTCCGTTCAAATGCGATCGACCCGAATGCTAGACACTGTATGGCCTCTGCGGTTGTTGGTTTCTATCAGACATTTGGTGTGGATGAGCCGTCAGGATGTTATGATGATATTGAAATTACCGATACCATCGTTACCTGGGGTTCAAACATGGCAGAAATGCACCCGATCCTCTGGTCACGTGTTTCTGACAGAAAACTGTCCAACCCTGATAAAGTAAAGATCGTTAACATCCAGACTTATACGCACAGAACCTGTGATATCGGTGATATTAACATTATCTTCTCTCCAAATACGGACCTTGCATTGTGGAACTATATCGCTCATGAGATCGTATATAACCACCCTGAAGCAATTGACTGGGATTTCGTTAAGAAGAACATCGTCTTTACTGCCGGACCGTTGAACATTGGTTACGGTATGAGAAGAGCGGGTGAAAAATCGATCACACCTGTCAATAAAGATGGTTCAGCCGGTAAATATACGGCACTTGAAATGCAGACCATCAATAAAGAGATGCAAACTACGATCTCTGACAAAGAGGGACCATCATTGGAGCCATACGGTATTAAAGCCGGAGACACAATGAAGCATACTGCCGGTACTTTGAAGCACTGGCATATTTCTTTTGAAGAGTATAAGAAATCTCTAGAGCCATATACACTTGATTATGTTGCGAAGATCGCAAAAGGTGATCCGAACGAAGATATTGAAGAGTTCAAGAAAAAACTTCAGGGATTGGCTGATCTTTACATTGAAAAAGGAAGAAAAGTCGTTTCATTCTGGACAATGGGTATGAATCAGCACACAAGAGGTACGTGGGTAAATACACTCTCTTACAACGTTCACTTCCTACTTAACAAGCAGGCGTTACCGGGTTCAGGAGCATTCTCATTGACCGGTCAGCCTTCTGCTTGTGGTACAGCAAGAGAGGTAGGAACATTCTGTCACAGACTGCCTGCCGACATGATGGTGAAAAACCCTAAACACAGAGCACATGCAGAGAAGACATGGGGCATCCCGGCAGGTACACTGAATCCTGTAGGTAACCAGCACATTATGAAGATCCACAGAGATATTGAAGATGGTGTGGTCAAATTCGCATGGGTCAATGTATGTAATGCCTACCAGGATTCAGCATCTGCGTCTCACTGGATCAAAGCAGCGAGAGAGATGGACAACTTCATTGTCACTTCTGACGGATACCCTGGTATTTCGGCAAAAGTTTCTGACCTTGTCCTTCCTTCCGCGATGATCTACGAAAAGTGGGGAGCATACGGAAATGCAGAGAGAAGAACACAGCACTGGAGACAGCAGGTGCTGCCTGTCGGTGAAGCGATGTCCGATACATGGCAGTGGATGGAGTTCTCAAAAAGATTTACAGTCAATGATCTTTGGGGACCATACACGCTCAGAAACGGTAAGAAACTGGCAGATGTACGTAAAGATGCTGTGAAGATGGGATACAAACCTGATACGACGATGTATGAGATCCTCTATGCCAATAAAGGTAAAGAGTACAAGATCGATATGACTAAATTCCCACAGCAGGGTTATGACAACTCTGACTGTAACGGAGACAGCCGTAAGGTACTCGGCGGAGACGGTAAAGAGGCTAAAGGATGTGGCTTTATGGTTCACGAATATCTCTTTGAGGAGTATGCATCATTCGGTAGAGGGCATGGACATGACCTGGCACCGTTTGTCGTGTATCACAAAGTACGTGGACTCAAGTGGCCGGTTGTTGACGGTAAAGAGACACAGTGGAGATTTAACGTCAAGTATGACCCGTATGCAGCCAAAGCGGTCAAAGAATCCGGAAACGGTTCAACGCATGCATTCTACGGTAAGTTGGCGAAAAACCTTCTCCAGGGTAGCTTAAAAGGACCAGATAAAAAACTTGGTAAAAAAGCATTGAAGAACAAAGCGAAGATCTTTGCCAGACCATACATGGATCCACCGGAAATGCCGGATAAGAATTATGACACCTGGTTATGTACAGGTCGTGTTCTTGAGCACTGGCATTCAGGTACGATGACAATGAGAGTTCCGGAGCTGTTCAGAGCGGTTCCTGAAGCACTCTGTTATATGCACCCTGCTGATGCAAAAGCAAAAGATCTCAAGAGAGGCGAGCTTGCATGGGTTGAGTCAAGAAGAGGTAAAGTCAAAGCAAGAGTTGAGACACGCGGACGTAACAGACCGCCTCAGGGATTGGTATTTGTACCTTGGTTCGATGAAAAAGTATTTATTAACAAAGTGTGTCTTGATGCAACTTGTCCTATGTCTAAACAGACAGACTACAAGAAGTGTGCAGTTAAGATCACAAAGGCGTAAATAGATGGCTAACTCCGACAACAATAGACGAAAGTTCATGGCAACGACCCTTCAAAGCGTAGGCTTAACGGCTCTTGGTGGATTGTTGTGGAGTGGCTATACAGATGAAGTAAAAGCATCACCGTTGGTACTGAGACCACCGGGTGCACTGCATGAGGAAGATTTCCTCAAAGCGTGTATCAAGTGCGGTCTTTGTGCCGAGGCCTGTGTCAACAGAGACAGCAACAAGAACAAAGACGGCAGCAAAAGAGAGGGAACACTGCAGATGGCCAAGGGCGGCGACCACCGTATGATCGGTACACCGTTCTTTGTCCCTACGGATGTCCCCTGTTACATGTGCGACGATATTCCCTGTGTGCCGGTTTGCCCGTCAGGTGCGCTGGATGAAGCGAGTGTTACCTCTGAAAAGGGTGAACTCGACATCAACCAGGCACGTATGGGGTTGGCAGTCGTACACAAAGAGAGCTGTATCGCCTTTTGGGGCATACAGTGCGATGCGTGTTACCGTGCCTGTCCATTGATGGATGAAGCGATCACGCTGGAGTATCAGAAGAATGAACGTACCGGAAAGCATGCATTTTTGCTTCCCATCGTTCAGTCCGATGTCTGTACAGGCTGTGGTCTTTGTGAAAAGGCCTGTGTGACGGAGAAGCCGGCGATATTTGTGCTTCCTGTCGAACAGGCAACAGGCAGAGCGGGCGATCACTATGTCAAAGGCTGGGATAAAAAAGACCAGCTAAGAGCAGGTGACCGTAAGCTTGATGAGATAGAAACACACACAGAAAGAAGTGAACAAGAGGCTTCTGATTATCTGAATGCGGAGGTAGAGTACTAATGTCTAACATCAAATATCTGCTTCTCAGACGGACAACTCAGATCGGCCTGCTGTTCCTTTATTTTGCTGCCAATGCTTACGGCTGGCACATTTTGGAAGGTACCTTCGGGGCTTCCAAACTGTTTGGTTTCATTCCACTGGCTGATCCCTATACGACCCTTCAGGTGCTGGCCACCGGGTTCGTATTGGGAGCAGATGTGCTTTTGGGTGCGTTGATCATTATTCTTTTCTATATGATCGTTGGCGGAAGAGCGTTTTGTTCCTGGGTCTGTCCCATCAATATGGTGACAGACCTTGCGAACTGGCTCAGACGAAAACTGAATTTAGACAAAGAAGAGGTGAACTACCGTTTCCTGAAAAGAAATGCACGTTACTGGCTGATGGTGCTTGGTCTGATCGTCTCCGCAGTGGTAGGTGTTTCGGCATTTGAAGTGCTGAGCCCTATTACCATTATGCAAAGAGGTCTTGTCTGTGGTTTTGGTGCGGGGATCTCTGTGGTGATTGCTATATTCCTTTTTGACCTTTTTGGGGTCAAGAACGGTTGGTGCGGACACTTGTGTCCCTTGGGAGCGAGCTACTCACTCATCGGTAAAGTCAGTCTTATTCGGGTCAAACATGACCATGAGGCGTGTACGAACTGTATGGAGTGTAAGGTGGTTTGCCCTGAAAATCAGGTTTTACATATGATAAACAAGGAGAGCATCTCTGTGACGGACGGTGAGTGTACCAATTGCGGTCGCTGTATCGACGTCTGCGGAGATGATGCTTTGGGGTTTGGTATACGAAGTTTCGTAAATAAAAAAGATTAAAGGAGAAGAAATGACAAAAGTTTTAAAGGTAATTGCACTGGGTTCACTGCTTGCATCTACATCATATGCTGCAAGTCTCGCTGCTTGTGCAGGGTGTCACGGACAGCATTTTGAAAAGAAAGCAATGGGGAAATCCAAGATTGTAAAAGATATGAGTGAGGCAGATATTTTAGTCGCACTCAAAGGATATAAAGACGGTAGTTACGGCGGGGCAATGAAAGGTTTGATGAAGGGGCAGGTTGCTGCTCTTTCAGATGCGGACATGAAAGCAATGGCCACTGCCATTAAAGGTGGTGCAGGTGTAGCCACGAACAAAGCGACTGAAAATGCTGCAGCTGCAGCCGTTGCTAAATCAAAAGTGATCGATATCAACAAAGATGTATGTGTCCCGGCAAGATTGGATAAAGAGGATCTCGGAAACAAAAAAACAGTCACTGAATCAACACTGGGGCTTAGAAAAGCAGACTTGTATACAGAAAGTACTGTTAAGCCTAATGCAGCTGACTTTGACAGACCGGCACCGGGTGCTTCAACAAAGTTTGAAAGAGCTTACGTGAATGCACCGCCAATGATCCCTCACTCAGTAGAGGGATTGTTGCCGATCAAACAGGACAACAACCAGTGTCTCGGATGTCACATGCCAGAGTCTGCAAAAGCAATGGGTGCAACGCCGATCCCTGTATCTCACTTTACGAACTACAGACCGACAACAGTACTTAAAAATGGTGAATTGGTCAAAGAGGGTAAAAAAGTCGGTCTTGCAAAAGGTGATATGGGTAACGTATCTGATATCAAGATCGCAAAAGCGAAAAAACTTGATCACCTTTACCAGGGTAGATTTAACTGTTCTCAGTGTCACGCGCCTCAAGCAAAGATCGATACTGCTGTAGGTAATACGTTTAAATCAGACGGGTTGACTGAAGAGTTCAAATCACACTCAAGTCTTTCAGATGCAATGAATGAAGGTGTTAAATAGTGGCAGGCAGAAGAGATTTTTTTAAATCTTTTGCCAAACCACTGCGTCAGACCAGAGAGGAGTCTCCTCTTCTGGTACGGCCACCTTATGGTTCACTGGAATCTCTTTTTCAGAGTGAGTGCCCTGCCTGCGAAAGCAAAGCATGTGTGACTTCCTGTGATGAAAAGATCATCTTTATTGCTGATGACGGTACGCCGACACTTGATTTTTCGAAAAACGGCTGTACTTTTTGTGACGATTGTGCCAAAGCCTGTGAAGCGGATGTACTTTCTCTGGAAAATGAGGAGACTTCCGAATATCTCAATGCTATTTTCACGATCTCTCTGAATGCCTGTGTGGCACATCATGGTGTCATTTGCAATGCCTGCAAGGAACCCTGTATCGACAATGCCATTCTTTTTAACGGTATGTTCAATCCGGTGATCGATGCTGACAAGTGTACGGCCTGCGGTTTTTGTATCTCCCGCTGTCCGACACAGGCCATCTCTTTTGATGTCTTTGCTCTTCAGAAAGCTTCGGAAAAGACCGATAACGAGACCGTGTAATTGATATAGCTCAACGATATTTCTCCGAATTTTTGCTACACTCTCACTATTAAAAGAATGGAGACGAAGCGTATGGATTTACAAACAAAATACCCGAAACTTTTTGACAAATTTGAAGACAAAGAGTTGGAGATGAGACATATTCTGGGTGTCGATGAAAATTATGAAGATTATGACTCTGAAGAGTATGAGTTCGATTTTGAAGATTACAACTATGTCATTTATATTGCTGCGCCTGTTCAGGAAGCACTGGGGGAAGAGAAGATGGCAGAACTCATGGTCAAGCTGCATGACAATGATGCTTTTGAAAACTTTCTGGCGTCTGAAGAGGACCTGTACGGTGTGAAAAGTACCCTTTCCCAAAGTGCGATCGAAGAGCTGGTTCTGACACAGGTTGAGGCGATCGTGTGAAAGCTCTTTTAGGACTCTGCCTTTTGACAGCCTCTCTTTTGGCTGTTGAAACCTTTGTGCCGGTGGCAAGCATTGACATCAACGGGACAGCCAAAGATATGGTCCTGCATCAGAACAGACTGCTGGTCGCGACAGATATGGGTCATATTGAAGTGTACGATACCGCTTCAAGAGAGAAGATCAAAGAAATATCCATCCCGGATGTAAAAGATTTTATGGGTGACATTATGCCTGCGAGGGTCATGAGTACCGATGCCATGAAGGGGCAGTATCTGCTCCTCAGCGATTCGGGGAAAGGCGGGTATTCCGACCTCTATCTGTATAAAGAGGAAAAGCTTGTCAAGTTACTGGGTCCGGAAGACAAATCAGCCATTATCAAGGCACGTTTTGTCGACGAGAACCATATCCTTCTGGGTTATTTGAGTGATGAAGTGGCGCTTCTGGACACGGTAAGTAAAAAAGAGCTTTACCGTACACAGTTGAGTGAGTCCAAGTTTTCAGATTTTATGCTCAACGAAGAGAAAACGCAGGCAGTTTTTGCCTGTGAAAGCGGTGTTTTGAGCATACTCGATGTCAAGAGCGGAAAGGTCATCAGAGAGCTGAAGGGACAAAATGTGGACAATGTCTACAAGGTGGACTACAGATCAGGCATGGTCTCGGGTGCGGGACAGGACAGAAGAGGTTCACTCTATGAGGTAAAGAGCGGGAAAGGCAGCTATATTTCGGGTGATTTCCTCATTTATGCGACTGCGCTGAGCCCCTCTGCGAAAAAAGTGGCCTTTGCCATGGATGAAAAGAACAATATTTCCATTTATAACACCGCAGACAAGTCAAAAATAGCTTTGCTTAAAGGGCAAAAGAGTACACTTAACGTGATTATTTTCCAGGATGAGAAGAGGCTCTTTTCAGCCTCGGATGACAACAGCATTATGGTGTGGGATTTAAATAAAAATTAGGAGAAACAGAGAATGAATATATCAAGTATTGTGGTGCAGGCACCTTCAAAATTCATAGATGAACTGGTAGAAGATTTTAAAAATTCGGAATTGTGCGAATACCATCTGCATGACAAGGAAAAAGGCAAGATCATTGTGACCATCGAGGGTAAAGATGTCGGTGAAGAGATCGAAAAACTGGTTAAGATACAGGAGATGCCAAAAGTGATGGCAGCCGATATGATGATGACCTATCAGGAAGATTCACTGGATGAAGAGATCAAAAATCTTGAAGCCCAGGATCCGGTTCCGGCCATGTTGAATGATGATACACTGGATGCCAGAGACATTGTCTATAACGGTGACTTGAAGAAAAAAGATTTTGGGTTTTAGGAGTAAGATATGGCAGGAATGATTGAATCAACGATTAAGACAAGTCCTCTGGGACGATGGTATATAGAACTTGTAGATACGATGAAAGATACGGAAGAGCCTATTGTCTGTCTTGATGTGTTTGAATATGCAGACAAAGTGGAAGCGTTGGGAAAAGAGTATGGTGAAGCGGTAGAGGTCATTTGGGCAAGTGATGAGGGTGTGACACCTGAGCAGATCAATGAAGTACGTATGCAGATGAATGCTTACGAAGCGGAACAGGAAGCCAAAAGAAACGGTGAAGCGAATATGCCTGACGGCACACCGAATTTTGACGGTACTCCCGATTTTACCGCATAAGAAGAGTGTCGTATGAAAGTCTTAAAAGAGATCTACGGCGTCGGGATCCTCTTTTTTTACTACATGAAGTACATCATCCTCTTCGGATGGCCGCTGCTTCGCTACGGCCTTGAGTACAAAGACAATATTATTATGAACGTACTCTGGGTCATCTGTCTTCTCCTTATGATCAAAGACCTGGTCTATAAATTCGTATTAAAAAAATCTTACTGTACCTCAGACAACTGTTCTTCACGAAAGTAGAAATATACGCTACCTCGAGACAAAAAGTTCTCATTCTTCTCTTCTCAATACCTATTTTTTATCGTATATTATACTGAATAGGTTATAATCAGAGCAATTTACTATGCAGGTGGTTATGATGTTTGGAACATTTGAAGATGAAGTAGAAGCAAAGATCTTTTTTGGCTCGACAGAAGAGACAAAAGAGGAGAAGTCAGAGAGGGTCAGCCCCTATAACGGTGTGGTAGTCTCCCTGGCACAGGTCTGTGATGCGGAAGATGCCAAACGGGCATTGGACATTGCAAAAGCAGCAGCACCTGTTGCGGCAAAAACACCCATGTCACAGCGTATTTTATGGCTGAAAGATGTGGCTACGAAACTACAACTTTACAGAGAAGAATTTGCTGTCATGTTAGCAAAAGAGGTGGCTAAACCCATCTCTTTTGCCCGTGTGGAAGTAGACAGATGTTCAGAAACCATCCTTTTGACAGTGCTTGAAATGGGAAATCTCAAAGGGGAGACCATTCCTACGGACATTATGCCAAGCGGTAAGAAAACACTGGCATTTTACAGACATGAACCCGTGGGTGTTGTCGTGTGTATCACCCCGTTCAACTTTCCGCTTAACCTTGTTGCACATAAAATTGCACCTGCGCTGGGTGCCGGAAATACAGTAGTCCTCAAGCCTACACCGGAAGCACCCATGACCGCCTATATGTTCGCGCAGCTTTTTGTAGAGTCTGAATTTGCCGTCAAAGATGCTCTCTCTGTGGTCTATGGCGATGCAGAAGTCGGTTCCGCTTTGGTCACTTCCGATATACCAAGGGTCATCTCTTTTACCGGCTCTGTACCGGTCGGAAAGATCATCACCAGGCAGGCAGGTATCAAAAAAGTGAGTCTTGAACTCGGTGGTAATGCAGCCACTTACATTGATAGGAGTGCAGACATTCAAATGGCAGCAGAACGCTGTACTTACGGTGCCTTTGTCAACTCCGGCCAAGTCTGTATCTCTCTTCAGCGTATTTATGTACATTCAGATGTTTATGATGCCTTTGCCGAAGCGTTGGCTAAAGAAGTGGCAACACTCAAAGTAGGTTCCCCCTATGAAGACGATACATTTATGGGACCTTTGATAGACGAAGAGTCTAAACAGCGGGCAAAAACCTGGGTTGCTTCAGCACGCAATGAAGGTGCTTTTGTCTTGACCGGCGGTGAAGAGGTCAATGGTATTTTCCCTCCAACGGTGATGGTCAATGTCAAAGATGATATGAATATCATTTGTGAAGAAGTGTTTGCCCCTATTGTCAGTCTCATAGAAGTACCGGGTTATGACCATGCCATTGAGAAGATGAACGATTCCCCTTACGGGTTGCAATTCTCCATCTTCTCCAATGACTTAAAAATGACACAAACCTTCATCGACGATGCCCAGTGCGGCGGTGTGGTCATCAATGACATCCCGACCCTGCGTTTTGATGTACAGCCTTATGGCGGTTCCAAACTCTCAGGGGTAGGGCGCGAAGGGCCGAAATGGGCACTGGAAGAGTTTACAGAAATAAAATCTATCGTGATATGTTAAGAGGAGAATGAATGAATTATATGTTTCAAGCGGGTTTTTTAGGTACAAAAGCCCCCTTTTTTATGGATTTTGTCACACTGATCGTGGCACTTTTACCCCTTTTGGTCGGCATAGCGATCACTTTCGCCAAAAATAAAAAATATACCCTGCACGCCACAGTACAATGGCTCATATTTATTGTTTCTGTCGTTGTCGTGGGCTATTTTGAGTATGGTGTACGTTTGGGCGGCGGGTATGAAACCTTTGTCAAAAACACCCATGTCTCACATGACTATATTTTTGTAGTGCTTTTGGTACACATTATGATATCGGTCATCACGCTGGGTGTCTGGATCAGTACACTTTACAGTGCAAGAGCAGATGCCGCACAGGGTGGTCTGCCGGGTAACTACTCCAAAGCCCATAAAAAAGCAGGTATACGTACGTTCATCGGGATCGTTTTAACTTCTCTCACGGGTATCTGGGTCTATCTGCTGCTTTTTGTTTTCTAATGAAAAAAGTTGCCATATCTGCCTGTCTTCTGGGTGAACCCTGCCGTTACGATGCCACAGACAACAGAGATGAATCACTTCTCTCATT
>JALSUP010000199.1 GCA_027071315.1 Sulfurovum sp. | reverse complement strand
TATGGAAGAATTTTTTCTATTGATTTTATAGAATTTCTCTCAAATGAATGAAGGCATCATTTGAGGAATAATGACTTTAGGTTCTGATTTTGGAATTGGGAGGGTATTTTTAGAGGTGCCCTATAATGTATATTATAGCTAAAAGCCCCGTATATAGGGCTTTATAAAGAAGTTGTGTGTAGAAAATATTGCTTATGAAAATTGATGTCAAGTGATACAATGCAGCATCTCTCAGCGATAGCGATTAAGGGGGTTTTGGATAGAATTTACTTAGATTTTAGGTGCGAAAGTTAAGATGCTAAGATATATCTTCGCATTATAACAAGAGAGTAAGGAACTTCTATGGCACATCATCATAAAAAAACAATAGAGAAGCACTGGCTTCAATTGACCGTTCTTATTGTAGGACTTATGATCTGGTTCATCCCTACACCGCAGGGACTTGAGACACAGGCCTGGCATCTTTTTGCCATCTTCATCACCGCTATTTTTGCCGTAATCATTAATGCCATGCCGATCTTTACCTCTTCCATCATTGCTTTGGCAGCGGTTGTTTTGACAGGTACCTTAACGACAAAGCAGGCATACAGCGGATTTTCTGAAGCGTTTATTTTACTGATCATTGTGGCCTTCCTTATTGCAAGAGGGGTGATCAAGTCCGGTTTGGGAATACGTATCGCTTTTTTGATCATTCGTAAATTCGGGACATCCTCACTGAAACTGGGCTACTCTATTATCGCTGCCGATATGTTCATCTCTCCTGCCTTTCCGAGCAATACGGCACGTTCAGGGGTCTTATACCCGATCGTCAATGCTTTGGCAGCGGACAGCGGTTCCAAAGTGTCGGACGGCACACGCAAAAAGATCGGTTCTTTCCTCATGATGACTTCTATGGCCGGACTGACACTCTCCTCCACACTGTGGCTTACTGCCATGGCAGCCAACCCTGCCGGTGCCAAAATGGCAAAAGAGGTGGGTATCGATATCTCTTACGGTTCCTGGGCACTGGCAGCATCTGTGCCTGTATTGGTTCTCTATTTTCTTGTCCCGTGGGTGATCTTCAAGGTTTATCCTCCGGAGATCAAAGAGACGCCGGAAGCCCCTGTTGTTGCACAGGAAGCACTCGATAAAATGGGTCCGGTCCACAGAAATGAGTGGATCATGGCAGGGACATTCATCGGGATGGTCTTTCTCTGGATCATGTCCGGTGCCTGGGGACTGGACAAAACGGCCGTGGCTTTTCTCGGTCTTGGTATTTTAATGGTCACTAACATCTTTACACTTGAAGATCTTCGGGGTGAGGGAAATGCTCTGGGTACCCTGGTATGGTTTGCCATTCTCTATGCGATGTCGAAGTATTTGAATGAATTGGGCTTCATGGGCTGGGTCGGTGAGCATATTTCGACCTCTGTGGCAGGTTTCTCCTGGCCTGTGGTTTATGTATCACTCATCGTCGGCTACGTGCTGATACACTATTTTTTCGTCTCCCAGACGGCACAAATGCTTGCACTCTTTTCTGTCTTCCTTGGTGTGGCGATCAAAGCAGGTGTCCCGCCTGAAATGATGGCCTATATGCTATTGTTCGCAACGAACTTCAATGCTATCATTACACCTCAGGGTTCGTCTGCCAATGTTATCTATACCGGGTCGGGATATATTGAAGCGGGGGAAGTTTACAAAGTAGGCGGTATCGTTACCGCAGTCAATACTTTTGTCTTTTTGACGATCGGTACAGCATGGCTGATGTTTATTCTATAATAAAATGTAATATTTAAACTTTTTGTTACTTTTCTAATGCTAATATTATGTATAGTCAAATCAAAAAGGAGAATACTATGAAAGAACAACATTTTTTGAAAAGAGGCATCCTGGGTCTCTCTGCAGTCTGTGCTGCATTGGTACTTATGGGTACGACACCTGCCGAGGCAAAAGGTCCTCTGACGACTGAAGCGAAAACGGCAGTGGTTCAAAAAGATGCCTTGACTGAAGCACGTATCAATGTTGTCTTAAAAGAAGCGTATGAAAAGTTCAAGAATGACCAAAATGGTAAGAATGCAGATTACATTAAAGCATTGGCCATAGTTGACTCTAAGATGTTTGGTATTACGCTTGTCACACCGGATGGGAAAGTCTATGAGATCGGTGATACAAAAGAAGTTGTTTCTATTCAGTCTATCTCCAAAGTATTTACTGCTGCATTGGTGATGCAGGAGAAAGGTGACAAATTCATGCAGGAAAAGATCGGTGTCAATGCAACAGGTTTGGCCTTTAATTCCATTATCGCGATTGAACTGCATGGTGGTTCTGCTTCAAACCCATTTGTAAATGCGGGTGCTATTCAGGCTACCTCATGGGTAGAAGCAAAAGATTCTAAAGAGAGATGGGCAAAGATCTATGCCAACATGGATGACTTTGCAGGAAAAAAACTTGGATTCAATGAAGAAGTGTATGACTCAGAAGTCAATGACAACAAAAACAACCAAGCCATTTCAAAAATTCTTGATGCCCGTGGAAGAATGGGTTCAGACCCGCTTGAAGCAACAACTGTTTACACAAAACAATGTTCAGTCAATGTTTCCGCACATGACCTTGGTCTGATGGCTTCTACTTTGGCAAACCATGGTGTAAACCCTAAAACAGGTAAAAAAGTACTTGATAGCAAATATGTACCAAAAATCTTGGCTGTGATGGCAACAGCAGGACTTTATGACAATGCTGGAGACTGGTTATACCTAACCGGTACTCCGGCAAAGTCCGGTGTAGGAGGAGGGATCCTCGCTGTTGTTCCGGGTAAACTGGGGATCGGTGTTGTTTCACCACCACTAGACAAGTTTGGAAACTCTGTCCGCGGACAGGAAGCAGCAGCCTACATTATCGAAAAATTGGGTATCAACCCACTTGCACAATAAGGAATAAAGAATGAAAGTCTCTTACTCTAAAACACTGCTCTTTGCGTTACTCCCTCTTGCAGGAAGTTCTGTTTATGCAGCAGAGTCACTTGCTCCAGCAGAACAAGTGGTAGACGATGACCATGCTTATGAGACAGTCTCTCATACTGACCAGAAGAAAGATGGATATATTCTTGGAGATGGTTGGAAAATTACTGGTGATATTAGAGCAGGGTATGTGTCGTATGACTATAGCAACCCGGCTTCTCATTTTGATGCGAATGGTGATAGAGTCCCTACCTACCCTGGGGTCAACAAAAACCACCTGGATTCAAACGGTGTTTATTTAATCCCAAAAGTCTCTATTACTTCTCCTGTCTATAATGGTTTTTCTTTTAAGATTACCGGTGCAGGTGTGACAGATTTTGGTATTAATGATGAGCTAGACGAACATCGTACTTTTGCTTTTGGTGATGGTACCTCTTATGGTATTTTACAGGAAGCATACGTCAAATACGAGAATGGTGGCCATACTTTCCTCGCAGGTAACTATGAACTCTCTACACCTATGGTCGATGCCGATGACTGGTACCTGTTAGCCAATACTTTTCAGGGTGCATATTATAAAAATACCACAATAGAAAACATGATGTTTGCTGGTGGTTACATTTACAAAATGGCAGGTGTCTGGGATGGCGGTGCTCCTAAACCACATCGTTTCCATTCGATCGCTGAGCAGTCTTATGTAGACCAGAGAGACAAAGACAATGCCGGTGATGCCGGTATGTGGGCAGGTGTTTTCAAGTATGAAAAAGATGAACATACCCTTCAGCTTTGGGACTACTATGCAGTAGATCTCTATAATACTTTCTTCGGTCAGTATGACTACTCTGGAAAGTTTGAGGGCGGAAGTTATGATGCCGGTGCACAGTTCATTAACTTTAAAGATGTGGGTGGTAATACTTACACGCCGATCGATTACAGTATTTTCTCTCTTAGACTGGATGGAAAATTCGATAACGGCTTTGACTTTTCTACGGGAGCAGCATTCTATACGGACGGTCCCGGAGCAGGTACAACACTTGGTTCATGGGGTGGATACCCATACCTGGCCAATGGTATGATCTTCCACTTTTTTGAAGCGGGTGACATGAGAAATGTCAATTCATACAAAGCGCAACTAGGGTATGATTTGAGTCAAGCAGTTACTGATGGTTTATGGGTTGGTGCAAGATATACCTATTTTGATCTTGATCCTAAATATTCAATATCATCAGATACTGGTTTAGGACAAGATGCACAAAGAAATTATGGCGTACGTGTCAGTTATAATCACCCAAAGGGATATTACTTTACAGGTACCTATGAATATGTTGACTTAAATCAGCAAGAACCGATCTCAGCATTGAGACTTATCGGTGGATATAAATTTTAAATTAAACAGCTAGGATGTATATGAAAATTATTGGAATTGTTTTTCTTCTCTTCTCTGTTCTCGGCTTTGCACGGGACAGAGAACTGATACCTTTTTCAAAGACTGAGTTTACCTACATAGACAGTGCAGGCAATGAGAGAGATATTGATATGACAGGGAGAGATTTTATTTTTGTTTCTGTGAGAGAAGAGGACAGCGACGGTAGATTTTATGCTGTGGACCGTGACGGCACTGTCTGGTTAAGCGGTGGTATCTCTTCAGGTGAAGAGATAGGGTACACACCTTCCGGTGTTTGGAGTGTCAAACAGAAAAAACGTTTTTACACTTCTAAAAAGTACCCTGAAGCAGATGGTTCAAATAACATGGACTACAGTCTTTTCTTCACAAACTGGGGACATGCTTTACACAAAGGCAATATTAACAGTACCTCCCATGGTTGTATTCATGTTCAGGAAAAAGATATTCGTCGACTTTTCCGTTGGGCACCTCCGGGTACTCCTGTATTGGTTTCCCGTCACAAATATATACAATTTGCCAGACCAGACCTCAAACGTATCTACCTCACAGAAAAAAAATACAGACGGGCAGGAAAACGATAATTGAATGCCTAAGTAAGGAATTACAATGAATATTGAAAGCTCGGTCGATCTACTCCTCCCTTTTTTAAATCATCATCAGGATATGGTTTTCTTTCTTGTACTCGGATTAGGGTACATCGTTGGAAACCTGCGTATTGGATCTTTTTCCATGGGTTCAGTGGCAGGCATACTTTTTGTCGGTCTTGTTTTCGGTTATTACGGTTTTAGAATTTCAAGTTCTTCACAAATGGTCGGTTTTGCCCTGTTCATTTTTTCTGTAGGGTATCAGGCCGGTCCCGGTTTTGTGGCAGTTCTGAAACAGGATGGTCTGAAATACTTTGTTCTGGCTATTGTGGTAGCCTCTTCAGGTTTTATTTTGGCTGCTGGATGGGCTTACTTTCTTGCTTTGCCTCCGGGTATGTCTGCCGGTCTGCTTGCCGGCGGTCTTACCTCTTCCCCGACACTTGCAGCCGCACAGGATGCCATTAATTCAAGTTCTGTAACGCTTGCAGAAGGGTGGACAAAAGACCAGATCATAGACAATGTGGCCATGGGGTATGCAGTGACTTACATTTTTGGGCTAGTTGGTTTGATCATGGTGATGAAGTATATGCCAAAAATATTGAAGATCGACCTGGTCAAGGAGTCAAAAGATTTTGAACGTGGTAACAGTGAAGAGTATGATCTTCCGGAAAATGTTGTATTGCGAACCTATCGTATCAACAACCCCGATATTGAATCGATGACATTTGAACAGTTAAGAGACCTCTACTGGGATAAAACATCCGTCGTCAAAGTAAAACGCGATGACAACTTTTACCCCATAGATGAAGATGGTTTACGTCTGGGTGACATCATTGAAGTGTTGGGACCACGCAGGTATTTTACAGATAAAATTTCCAAAATTGCAGAAGAGATAGGCACTGAATGGAAAAGTGACAATGCCCAGGATACAGCACAAGTGGTTGTGACAAACCCTGATATCACTGGCTTTACCTTAGGGGAACTTCAGATCAACAGACGATTTGGTCTTTTACTGATGGAAATAAGAAGAGCAGGCAAACATATGAGCCATAATGAAAATACTTCTTTGAAGAAAGGCGATGTACTCACAGTCATCGGTGCACCGCATCAGATAGAGGCTATGGGTGAATATATGGGACAGATTGAGAGAGCAGGTGTTGAAACTGACATGATCACTTTGTCATTCGGTATTGTGATCGGTCTGCTTGTTGGCTCTCTTTCTGTGACTTTCGGAGGTGTTTCCGTAGGACTTGGCTCCGCAGGCGGTTTGCTTGCTTCGGGACTTTTCATTGGTTATAGACGTTCTGTCAAACCAACGTTTGCACAACTTCCTGAAGCGACACGCTGGTTCCTTATGGAGTTTGGTTTACTACTCTTTATGGCAGGTGTAGGTATGCGTGCAGGTTCCGGCATATTGGAAACACTGCAACATAACGGTGTCTCATTGATTTTGGCAGGGATGTGTGTGACGATAATACCGATCTTCATAGGCTATTTTGTGGGTAGAAAACTCTTAAATATTGCTCCTGCGCTGATCTTTGGTGCCATTACAGGAGCCATGACTTCAGGTGCGGCGCTCTCTGTGGTCATTAAAGAAGCAAAAAGTCCTGTACCTGCACTTGGATATACAGGCACCTATGCTTTTGCCAATGTCTTGCTTGTTATCGCAGGTTCATTGATCATGGCATTTTAGAGACTCCTCTGTTGATGGGGATCAAGGTGGAAAATGCCTATCATCTTAAACTAAACAATCATAGTCATATTATGTGGAGAACATGAGTTAAAATAGTGGTATTGCTCTATATAATGATATAATAAATTTAAATAAAAAAGAGGAACTATAGTGAGAACAGGATTAAATACATTTTGGCCTATCAATCAGCTTTTTATCTTTACCACAGGTCTGTTATTTTTGCTGTTGATCATGAAGTATGCATCGGAACTGATCGTACCTTTTATGATCGCGGTGGCACTCTCCATTGTACTTGCGCCGACACTTGCTTTTTTTGAAAAAAGAAGAGTGCCGAGAATTATTTCGCTTCTGGTGATCTTTCTTCTTTTTATGATGCCTTTGCTTATATTGGGCGGATACATCGGAAACGAAGCCAAAGAGTTTGCCAACAACTTTTCGGAGATCTCCCAGAAATTCAATGTAAATCTTGAGAAGTTCGCCCAGTTCATGGAGCATTTCGGCATACATGTTAAAAACCGTGAAGTGGAGCAGATACTTGCAAACAGTAATGTCGGCGAGATCGTTAAAAACCTTGCATCACAGGCGGGAAGTCAGTTCTCAAACATTTTTCTGATCTTTTTTATGGTCGCTTTCATGCTGATGGAGTCCAAATTTTTTTACAACAAGATGCTCAAGTTGGCACTGGACAGCGACAAAGATGTTTCAGAATTGATGGCTATCATAGAGAAGATCAAGTCCTACTTCTCCATCAAGGTTAAAACTTCCCTTTTTACTGCAGTCTGGGTATTGCTTGTGTTATGGTTTTATGACGTGAACTATTTTTATCTGTGGGCGGCTTTGGCATTTGCCTTGAATTTTATACCTGTGATCGGTTCCATACTTGCAGCGGTACCGCCGATCATTATGGCGTTTTTGGATCAGGGAATGATGACAGCAATATGGGTGGCTGCCTGGTTTCTGATCATCAATACCATTGTCGGGAATATCCTTGAACCGAAGATCATGGGAAAAGGGCTGGGGCTCTCCGCTCTGATCATTTTCATCTCCATGACATTCTGGGGATGGATATTCGGTCCGACAGGGATGATTCTCTCTGTGCCGCTCACCATGGTCTTTCAGTACTTCTTCTCCCAATATGAGGAGACGAAGTGGATCGCTTTTCTCTTGAGCGACTATGAAGAGATACCCAAAAAACAGCCGATCGCGGAAACGGCAGAAAACTGTGAAGAGAACAAAACCAAAGAAGGAGAATAAATGGCAAAAATGACAATGCATCAGGAACTTGATATGCTTCGCAAAGAAGTGGAAACACTTAAAAAACAAAAAGCGGAAGAGGAAAAAAAGAAACGTCTTGAAGCTCAAAAGGCAGAAGAGGAAAAAGCACTTGTAATTGCTGAAGCACAGGAAGAGGCAGAAGAGATCATGCACTCTATAGAAGAGGGGAAGATGGATGCCAAAGAGACATTGGATGAGCTTTTAAATACCATTAAAAAAGATTATGAGAACCTTTCTCCTACATCGGCTATTGTGCTTTTTGCACTTGGTGCAGCTTTCGGGCATGCACTCTCATCAAAATAAAGGAAGACTATGAGTGAAGATTTTAATGCAAAGATGAAACTGCTGATCAAGAGTGAAAAAGCACTTTTGAGTCTGGAAATGCGCAAACGAAGCAGGCAAACGGTTTGGATTGCGTTGGCAATGGTAGCAGTACTGGTTTCCCTGATCATGCTGAATGTTTCGACCTATCTCTATCTGTCTGAATCTTTCAGCAATTTACAAACGGCGATGATCATGACAGCCAGCAATATTGTGATCGCTATACTCTGTTTTGTGATCGCATCCAAACAGGACAGAGGAGTTGAAGCGGAATCTATCGAAGACATCCGTGATTTTGCCTGGGAGCAGGTTTCTACGGATATTGATGAAGTCAAGCAGAATGTTTCCGAGTTTAAAGAGTCTGTGGTGAAGGTGAAACGCAGTGTTGATTCATTTACAACAGGGGATGCTTTTGGTATTAAAAAAGTATTGCCGATCATTACAACGCTTATTGATTTAAATAAAAAGAGGTAAAAGAGACAATGAAAATGATGGTCGTTTTAAATGGTAAAAAAGCAGGATTGCCAGAAGTCCGTGATGCCATTGCCTCTTTTCGCAGAGATTATGAAAATGTACAGGTACGGGTCACCTATGAATATGGTGATGTGGCACGTTTTCTCGATGAAGCTGTGGTGCTTGGTATTGAACGTTTTATCATTGGCGGCGGTGACGGTTCGGTCAATGAGGCTGTCGATGCTATGGCTAAACTCCCAAAAGAAGAGCGTCCGGCCTTGGCCATACTCCCTTTGGGAACAGCCAATGATTTTGCCACAGGCTGTACCATTCCGTTAACGGCACTGGAAGCCTTACATTTTGCGGCTTCAGGAAGCACCACTGCCATAGATATTGCCAAAGCCAATGAGAGACACTTTGTCAACATGGCCACTGCCGGTTTTGGGGCACAGGTGACAGCAGAAACGCCCGTAGAGTTGAAGAATTTTCTGGGTGGTGGCGCCTATACGCTGACCGGTGTACTGAAAGCCATGGATTTTATTCCCTATAAGAGCAAGATCGTGACACCGAAGCATAAAATGGATCTGCAGGGCATCTTTGCCGGAGCCATCTGTAACGGCAGGCAGGCAGGTGGCGGACAGGTACTGGCACCTCGTGCCATGATCAATGACGGTCTGCTCGATACTGTCAGTATTCTGGAATTCACACTGATGGATATTCCACAGGTACTCTGGGAGATACAGAATCCTTCAGTAAATGGAGAATTTGTCAAATGCCTTCAGACACCATGGATAGAATCCAGTGCATATGATGGCATACCTGTCAATCTTGACGGGGAACCGTATTATGCAAGCAGTATACGTTTTGAAGTTGTCCCCGCTGCCATCGATCTTGTCATACCCGAGGATGCACCTTGTCTGATCTAGCATCTGAGAAAAAGCTGCGTGTACTGCACTTCAGCGATATCCATGTAGGGATACAGATCCGGCATATGGGCTGGAAACGATGGTTTTCAAAACGTGCGATCGGAGCGATCAATCTGCTTCGCGGACGTGCGAGGTATTTTGATGATGTTGAAAAGAAAGTGGCAGCATTGATCCGGTTTAAAGAAGAAAACAATATTGACCTGGTTATCCATACCGGAGACTATACTGCACTGGGACTTGAAACAGAACTGGAGCTGGCAAGATCTTTTGTGGAACCTCTGATGTTCCCGCCGCAAACATATCTGACCGTACCCGGAAACCATGATATTTATGTACAGGAAGGGAACTCCCATTATCGTTTTTCCGAACAGTTCTGTTCGGTACTTCAAAATGATCTTCCCGAATACTGCAGAGGCGGGCACTGGCCTCTTATCCGACTGGTAGGGGAGAAGGTGGCAGTCATTGGACTGAACTCTTCACGGCCTAACCTGTGGCCATGGAAATCGGATGGTGAGATCCCCGCTGAACAGTTGGAAGCTTTATCGGAAATCGTCAAAGATGCGCGTGTCAAAGACCGATTTATATTTGTCATGACCCATTATGCCCCCCGACTGGCTAACGGTAAACCCGATAAAAAACTGCATGGACTTAGCAATGCAGATGATTTTCTTGAGAGATGCAAAGCCATTGAAAAAGGTGCCATACTTTTTGGACATATTCACAGAACATACAGGGTTGACATACCTGAAGTGAGCATTCCCCTCTATTGTGCCGGTTCGGCAACGATGGAAGGACATGAAGGAGCCTGGGTCTATGAGGTAGAAGAGAAGAGCATTGCAGGACAACAGCTTTACTGGAACGGTAAAGACTTTGCATTCATCGAAAGTAAGAAAGTTTAGCGTTTGTATTTACTTAGTGGGGTAATAGCTCGTCTTGTTACCGCGTGAATTGATGAGTACTAAATGCTTCTCATCCAGAGATTCGATCTTGTTAATGTGCATGGTATGATTGACATAACGTTGTTTAAAGGTTTGGGCAAGATCTTCCAGAGATTTTTGTGAGATCAGATAAACAGCTTTTGCTCTTGGGATATTGATATCGTTTATTTGATAGACAAGAACACCATATTGTGCCTGCCACTTCCCTGTCACTTCCATACGCAAGTCTTTAATGTAGGCATTTCCTTTTTTAACAGAAACAAGCAGTATCAGATCTAAATGACCATTGGGTTGTAATGTCAAATACTCTTTCTCTATGATCTCTGTCCCCTGATTGAGAGAGCGTGTGGCAGTATACCATTTGCCTGTGAGTGATCCGCTGTCTGCAAGTGTATACTGCAGTGCTAGCAAAAGTATCAGTAATATTTTAAACATTTTTAACCTTCATTGTGAATGTTTTTATTATAATTAAATCAAACTATGATCTCTGCATAGCCTTAGTGTATTCTCAAGGATTTGAATGAAATATATCTTACTGATACTCATCGGACTCATTTGGGGATCACAGTATGTCTTCAATGCGATCGCTTTGGAAGATTTTACGGCTTTTGGTTTGATGTCTTGGCGTATGTTCATAGGCTTTGTGACACTCTCAGTGTTAATTGTCATGATCCCTTCCCAAAGAGAACAAACTCTGACTTTGACCAAAAAGCTTGTCACTCTTTTCCTTATCATCGGTGCTGTGGAAGCAGCTATTCCCTTTTGGCTCATAGGCTTTGGGCAGCAGCGTGTCTCTTCAACGATCGCTGCCATTATTATGGGGATGATCCCCATGCTGACACTCCTGCTTGAACTTGCCTTTAAAAAGGGCTATCGCACTTCTGTCTATGAGATCATTGGAATGACATTGGCTTTTGTGGGATTGATCGTACTGGTCGACCCCTCTGCCGATGACTTCGCAGGCTCTTTCATGGGCTATTTCGCCATCTTTATGGCAGCAGCCTGTTTTGCTCTGGCACTCATACTCATGGAGAAGATCCCACGGGAGATCTCTTCCGTTCATGCGACACGGTTTATTTTGGGGGTGTATGCAGTTCCTATGCTGCTCATCTGGTATGTGACAGATACGGATCAGCCTGCAGAGATGAAGAGTATTTTAGCCGTCCTGCTGATCGGTATATTCTCTTCGGGTATTGTCTATATTCTCTACCTGAACCTTATCCGTTTATCGGGCCCGACCTTTACCTCTTTGAGTAACTATATTGTTCCTCTGGTCGGTACTTTTATGGGTGTCTGGTTCCTCTCTGAACCTTTTACTACAAACATAGGCTTTGCACTTCTTTTTATTATACTGGGGCTGTTTATTGCCAACATCAAAAAGCGTGCCTAACCTTTAAAAGGTTTGTGACTACTTTTTGTCACCGAAGTAGGGTTGTGAGTAAGGGGCGACATAGCCCTGCGTATCAAAATCGTATCCGAACGGTACGTATGTGTACGGCAACTGGTAGTAGTTCAGTATTTTACTTGTTTTCGTCCATCCCATCGCTTTTAAGACTTCAGCCGTGTTGATCCCGACGCCCACATATCCCACTCGCTGCTTTGTATTATAGTTCTCATGCTCAGAGTATCCTCTTGTGTAGTATCCGAGTTGCAACTCAAAATACTTCATCGGGGTCTCTTCCATACTGTCAAAACCGGAGAACTTCAGGGCAAAGAGATACTTCATGGAGTTGTACTGGGTAAAGAAGTCTACACCGGAATTAAAGTCGGGAATATACTCCAGTCTCAAGTCAACTTTGCGTTTTACTTCAGGGTATTTTTCACGAACATAGTAAAAAGCGGCTCCCACAGTGTTCATGACCATATCTTCATAAGAGAATCCCTGCGTGGTACTGAAGGAGTCACCGACTTCCATCAGTCCCTGAAAGACCCAGGAGGTAAGGGGACCATAGATCATGGTATCATCTTCTTTCATTCCCCAGTATTCGTAGAGTGAGGAGAAACCGAGTGACCAGAGGTAAGTGGAGTACATGTGACCCAGTTTGTCTGCTCCGCCGTACTTGGTGTCTTTACCAAACCAGCCTTCATCACCCAGGACAGGTTTGGTGGTAAAGTAGTCCCAGAATGCCGTTCCCCAAAGCATGACCACACCGGCACCAATGGCATTGGTATAGAGCACTCTTCGTCTAAGTTCATCATCGGTCAGAGGCGTGAGTGGTTTACCCATGGCCATTTGAAGGTAGGTACGGTCATCGACAACAACAGTGCTTGTGTTGTCGT
The DNA here is from genome assembly GCA_027071315.1 of Sulfurovum sp. GTDB lineage: Bacteria > Campylobacterota > Campylobacteria > Campylobacterales > Sulfurovaceae > Sulfurovum. The sequence continues at coordinate 4,438 of JALSUP010000199.1, read as the reverse complement.
CTATTGCCGTATAGTTGTCTATGTTTCCTCCGGCCATAAGACCGAGAGAGAGGGTAGGAATAAGAAGAAGTTTTTTCATAAAGGTACTCTTTGTGCTTAGTTGCAAAGAGTATAGCGAAAGAAAATTAGAGTTAAAATAATTTGACTTTATAATTCAAGATTATTGAATAACTTCAGCAGGAAGCCTTATTCCAAAGACTTTGCTATGAGGTCAATGGCGACACCGTAATTTGCCGAGTTGTTATAACGGGTGAGCACTCTGAAATTGCTCGTCCCGAGCCAAACGTCATCATGTGTGCGGTTGCGTGTTTTAACCAGGTAGGCTTTATTTCCGGGGAAAGTACTTTTTGGCGTCACACCGGCTTTTCGAATAGTTTTCATCGAGATCATACGCTTATGCGAAGTGGAGAGTCTTGTGAAGCGTTTGCCACCCTTATAGCTTGCCGGTATGACTGCGGGGAGTCCTTTTTTCCATCTGTTCTTGTGCATAAAAGAGGAGATGGAACCGATACAGTCTTCAATGTCCCAGACGGAAGCACCGTCACCGTCAAAGTCTCTGTTGAAACGGCGCGCCACAGAAGGTACCTGCTGTACACAGCCCATCGCACCGGCAAAGGAGCCCTGTATTTTGGTGATGTCATAGCCTTTCTCTCTGGCAAAAAGAAAGAGGTGTTTGAATTCGCTCTTGAAGAACTTTTGCATACGGTTCTTGTGAAAGGCGAGCGTGGCAAGTGCATCGAGTACCGAGTAGTCACCCGTGTAAGTTCCAAAACGGCTCTCTACGCCTAAAAAGCCCACAATGTAATCCATGTCTACCCCGTAGCTGCGTTCTGCCTTTTTAAGGGTACTGTAGTGCTTCCTTTTAAATGTTTTGGCCTGGCGAAAAGTTTCAGGGTTCACCACATGCAGTTTGAAACGCTCCCAGGAACCTACGGTCGTATTCTTTTTAAATTTACCTGTGTAACGTGCAAATGTGTCTCTGTCGAGTTTGGCATGGTTCATCACTGAGACCATATAGGAGCGTTTAAAATGGTGCTTACTGACCATCATATTTACAAAGCGCTGTACCTCTTTTTTTGCCATGTAGTTATATTTGACCGGAGGTCTGTCATCATTGGCCATGAGTAGGAGAGGGGTGAGGAGGGTGAGAAGAAAAAGTTTAAAAAGAGGCATTGGTATCCTTATATATTATTTAGTATTAATAGGCTGTCGCGATAGATGGGCTCATCTATGAATCCGTAGTGTTCATCCATGAAACCCGTGATGCCTTTGTGGGCATTGGCTTCAAAAGCCGTTTTTATATGTCTGGCCCTCTGAATTTCATATGTGTTAATATTAAAAACCTCATTGGCTATTTGCACCTGCTTCGGACCCATGCAGGCTTTGCTTTCAAAGCCCATCATCTTCTCATGCTCGCACCAGGCTCTGAAGGTCTCTGTGTCATTGTACTCCTGAAACATAAAAGAGATGGGTGTGATGCCTGCAGTTTTAGCATCGACTAAAAATTTGGAGAGTATATAATCAACAGTCGGGTTTCCCTCTGTCACAATGGACTGGGGCAGTCCCAGCGAAGTCAGCAGATCCAGTATGCCAAGGTTGGCTGTGGTCAGTCGTTCATCAATACGCAGTGTGCTTAATGACTCAAATGCCTCTCTGGTTTCAAGTGAAATATGCAGTTCTTTCTCTTTTGAAAGCAGGGTGAGTGCCTGGGCTATTTCACTTTGTGTTTTGACTTTGGCAATGCGTACAGCATCGAAGGCAAAATCATTCAGAAAAGCGATCTCTTCCGCACCCCCTTCATGAAGCGGGTTTGTACGTACAATGATGAAACTCTTACTCTCCTTCATATGGGAGAGAAAAAGGGCAATGTTATGCAGTGCCTCTTTTTTACGTGACGGGGCAATGGCATCTTCAAGGTTGAGTGTGATCATGTCTGCATCACTCTCATCCATTCTGTTCAAGTGTTTGAGCTGCAGGGGGTTGAGCATCATGTTGGAACGCTTGCGTGTATGGGTACACGCAGACTTTCTTTGCGTCCCAAAGGTCTTTGGAAGCAGGTTCAGATTTTCAAATATCATACAGTAAAGAGCGCTTAATGGCGTTGGCAGCTACGTCGACCGTAGAACCAGCCTTCAGAGTAGTCTGCATTGGCATTGTAGAGCGCTGAGTTTTTGGTGTATTTCCCTTTGGCTGTGGCACATCCGTCATTTTTACCATCAATGAAAACCTGGCTTTTTTGTGAAAGATCTACTGTTTCCTTTTTTACGGCTGTGTTGACGGGCGCCCTCACTGCAACTTCAAGAGGCACTTCAGGATTATACGGTGCGCTTGAGAGGGGTACTGGAGCGGGCAATGCTGTTTGAGAAGATGTACATCCGCTGACCATAAGTGCAAGTCCTGACAGGGACAACAATAGAAGATACTTTTTCATAGAATGATCTCTCTTTCATTAACGTTCATTAATATGCTTTGATGATATAATTACATACTTATTCTTAAAATCACACTAAAGGTCGCAATATGCAAGTCATGAAAGTTTTGATGCTCATCCTGGGTTTGACACTTTTTTTATCGGCAGAGGATACTGTTTCCAAGACAGAACAGAAAAAACTTGACAGAAAAAGCAAGGTAAAACCTTTGGGTAAAACAAAATTTTGGGTCACACGCGACAGCGGTGAATCCTATGAAATGAACCTCTTGGGAAAAAACTTCATCGTGGTTTCATTGAGAGAAAAAGGTGCAGACGGACTGGTGTATGCTATCGATAAAGACGGTCTGGTCTGGTGGGCAGAAAATATCTCTTCAGGTGCCATGGGACATGAAACGCCTTCAAGCATCTACCCTATGCTTTTTAAGAAAAAAGAACATATGTCTGCACAGTATGCAAACAGTAACGGACGTAACAACATGGATTTGAGCCTCTGGTTTACCTACCGTGGACATGCCATACACCTGGGCAACCCGAACAAAGCTTCGCATGGCTGTGTGCATGTAGGACGAAAAGGAGCAGAGGCACTTTTTGACTGGGCCAATACAGAGACGAAGATCGTCATTACCAGAGAGCGTTATCTGCCTTTTGTAAGAGAAGACCTTGCCAAGGTTGGGTACAGAGCTTCCGATGCCCCTAAACGCATTCAGAAGTACTTAAAAGCAAACCCTCTTCAAAAGAAAGAACCTGTTGTCCCCTCAGCAGTAGAACAAAATAGCAGCAAAGCGGCAGACTCACACGCCAAAGATATGTTTTAATGCTTAGAAATATGCTTCTCTTTTGTCTTTTCTCTTTGGCTCTCTTTGCCAGAGAAGAGATGACCGCCACAAAAAGCTGTGCTGCCTACAACAATATGAAGCACACAAAAAACAGCCATCATGTGATGCTGGAGCCTTCTCAAACCTATACGGTTTTAGAGGAACATAAAGGGCAAATGCTCTTACTGATAAAAGGAGAACAGCCTTCACAAAGATGGGTTGATGAAGCATGTTTTTCCGGGAAGGAAGAGAAACAGAACAGTGTCGATGAAGCTATTGCCAAAATAGATAAAATGCCTACTGATAGGGCTAATACTAAAAAATATAATACGAATACTTCCAAGAAAGAGATGCTCCTGGCACTCTCCTGGCATAATGCTTTTTGTGAAACACACAGAAGAAAAAAAGAGTGTAAACGTGATATGTTTTCACTCTTTAAATCTGATCACCGCGATCATCACTTTATACTGCATGGCTTCTGGCCGCAGCCACGAAACAATGTCTATTGTAAGCTGGATCAAAAGTACATCACCATGGACAAATATAAACACTGGAATAAATTGCCCAACCTTGGTCTGACAGCAGAAACAAAAGAAAAACTCACAAAAATAATGCCGGGAGTACACTCCAACCTGCATAAGCATGAGTGGGTTAAACATGGTACCTGCTATGGCACCGATGCTGAAAGCTATTTTAAAAAAAGTATCTCTTTGATGGATCAGTTCTATGACTCTGAAGTGAGCCGTTTTTTTGAAAAGAACATAGGAAAAAGAGTCACACTTAGACAGGTACGCTCTCTTTTTGATAAAAGTTTTGGTGAGGGCACAGGCAAGCGTGTTGAATTGCGTTGTAGAAATGGGCTCATTACGGAACTGTGGCTGCATTTAGGCTCAGACAGTGACGACCTGGCGACACTGCTTCAGAATGGAAAACAGACACGGAGCTCTTGCGACAGAGGACTCATAGACAGAGTAGGTTTTACTAAAGAAACCAGCACAAGGGCTGATCTTGGCAGATAGAACAGATGTGTTGGAAGCACTTAAACACAGTAATGTGTTTTTAACAGGGGGTGCAGGTGTCGGTAAAAGCTACATTACCAATGAAGTCATCAGCGACTACCGTAAACGCGGTAAACAGGTGGTTTCTCTTGGTTCTACAGGGGTTTCTGCGGTAAACATCGGCGGCTTTACCG
>JALSUP010000198.1 GCA_027071315.1 Sulfurovum sp. | reverse complement strand
TGTACCCCTGGCCGCTGGAGTGGGGTGTGCTGATACTGGTCATCGGCTCGCTCTCTTCTCTGATAGGGGTCCTCTATGCCCTGAGTGAACACGACATTAAAGCGCTGCTGGCGAACCACTCCATTGAGAATATCGGTATTATCCTGATCGGTTTTGGGATGGGAATGATCTTTGACAGTATGGGCTTGAAAGTGTTAAGTTCGTTTGCTTTCATTGCGGCACTTTTCCATACCTTCAACCATATGAGTTTCAAATCACTTCTTTTTATGGGTGCGGGGTCTGTGTTGCATCAGACACATACGAAAAATATTGAGAAATACGGCGGGCTTATTAAAAGTATGCCTGTGACAGCACTGACCTTTCTTTTGGCATCTGTCTCCATCTCCGCTTTGCCTCCGAGCAACGGTTTTTTGAGTGAATGGATGATCTTCCAGTCCATGCTCGGTTCGAGTCACCTTGACAATATCTCTTTGAAGCTGGCGATCCCCTTTGCCATTTTTGCACTGGCCATGACAGGCGGACTGGCTATTGCCTGTTTTGTCAAAGCCTACGGTATTACTTTTCTGGGGCTGCACAGAAGTACTAATGCCAAACATGCCCATGAAGTCAATTTTTTGATGCGTACCGGGATGCTACTGATGGCAGTGATAGTGCTGTCCCTTATGCTTTTTACCCCATTTTATATAGGCTGGTTCGATAAAGTCCTTTCCGGACTGGGGCATCTTTCCGTCTATGACAAGATCTTTCCTGACGGGATCTGGCATATGCATTCGGTCGGTTTCAACGGCGGCGTGGTCTCTCCTCTGATCTTGCTGATAGCACTGCTGGGGGTCACGGCACTGTTGATGTTCGCATATAAAAGTTTGAATGTCAAAGAGCGCATACACCGCACCTGGGCCTGCGGGTACAACACTTCCGCCCGTACGCAATACTCTGCCACAGGCTTTGCCGGTCCGATACGAAGGTTCTTTGGCTGGCTCTACAAGCCGGATGAACATTTCTCCAAAGAGAACATTGCCGGACACCAGAGCAAATTCAGCGATTCGCATTATGAAGTGCATGTCAAACCGCTTTTTGAAACGACCTTGTATACATCTGTGGCGAAAGCGGCCAATATGATCAGTTACTGGGTCTACCGTCTTTCACACTTTGAACAGACACGCTATGCCGCGATGATCTTCAACCTGATGCTGACCGTGCTTTTCAGTTACCGTATTTTTGCACATGATTTCTCTTGGGCGACACTGGTGCTTGAAGGGGTGGTCATGGTCATTTCGATCAAAGTACTGATCATCGGAGACAGAAAATGATCACTTATCTTTTGACCATCGTCGTGTTGGTGTTGATCGCTCCGCTGTTACTGGACTTCATTAAAGCATTTAAAATGCTGCTTTTGTACAAGAGACCGGTATCACTTTTCCAGGGCTATCGGAATTTTGCCAAACTGATGCAGAAAGAGACAGTGATCTCTTCAGAGAGCAGTGCCATTACCCGTGTGGCCCCTTTTCTGGTACTCTCCCCGCTGCTGGTGACACTTTTCTTTTTACCGCCGGTGGTGCAGGGGGCATTCTATGTCAGTTTTGTCGATGCCTTTACCATTACCGGGCTTATTGCACTTTCAACCTTTTTTCTGATGCTGCTGGGACTGGACAGTGCCAGTGCTTTTGGGGGTATGGGGAGTTCGCGTGAAGCCTTTATTGCCGCGCTGGTGGAACCGGCGATGGTCCTGACGGTCTTTTCCGTCTCCATGATGGCGGGTGACCTCGGTGTGGGGCAGGCGGGTGTCAATCTGGCTGCCCATTTCCCCAAAGAGCATATGGCGAGTTTTCTTTTTGCCGCGATCAGCTTTTTCATTCTGCTCATTGCAGAGAACGGGCGTATTCCCGTGGACAATCCTGAAACGCATCTGGAGCTGACCATGGTGCATGAAGCGATGATCCTGGACCTGACCGGGGTCTATCTGGCCATCATAGAGTCGGCGGCTTCGGTCAAGTTTGTCATCTTCGCTTCGCTCTTTGCTTCACTCTTCATGCCCTTTGGTCTACAGTATGCGGCACCGGTCGCTTTTGGACTCTTCATTGTCAAACTCTTTGTCATTGCCGCTGCCGTAGCTGTAATAGAAGTCAACACTGCCAAGCTGAGACTCTTTAAAGTCCCCAATCTTCTGGGGATCGCCATTGTCTTTGCTTTTTTGTCGCTGATCACATTTTATGTACTGGGAGCGTAGAGATCATGATTGATTTTCTGATAGGACTTTTTTTGGCGACGCTGATCGTCGCGCTCTTTACCTCACGACTCTACCGCCTGATACTCTGGTATTCGATGAATTCGCTGATACTGGGTCTGCTGGCACTCTTTATGGGAACTGCACTGGATGACAGAGCTATGCTGATCACGGGGATCGCTACTATTCTCATCAAAGCGATCGGTATTCCCTACCTGCTTAAGAATCTGGGTGCCAAATTTCATTTTGTACGGCAGATACAGCCTGAGATCAAAGTACAGTATGCCATTATACTGATCCCGGCGATTTTGGTCTTTACTTTTTACCTGGCTGAACCGATCACCCATATGATACACGGGAATGCCAACTATATCGCCATCAGTATCTCTTCGCTTTTCCTCTCGCTGCTTTTAATGATGGAGCATCGCAATGTGGCACCAAAGATCATTGGTTTTTTGAGTATGGAAAATGCACTTTTCCTTTTGGGAATTACGGCAACGGATGGTATGCCAATGTTGGTGGAACTGGGTATTTTCTTTGATCTGCTGATGGCGATCGTGGTCATCAACCTGCTTTTCCACAATGAGGAGGCGAACCTATGATGCTTACCCTGCTTGTGCTTCCGGCACTGATCATGTTCTTTGTCAGTTTTTCGCAGCATCCCAAAGCGAAGTTCCTGCTGCCGGTCAGCTCTTTTGCCATACTCCTGCCGATCATTGAACTGTTTGTGCTTCCTAAACCCTATGCCATCGCCGGGTCTTATCTGGTTGCAGACAAGCTCGATACCTATATACTGCTGGTCTCGTCCCTTGTCGGCATCGGGGTGACACTGGCACTTTTGACACTGGACAAACATGTGCGGGTCACTGCCAAAGCCTACCGCCGTTTCTACCGCTTCTTTGCGATATTTTGGGTAGGTTTGACGGTCTCCATTCTCGCCAATCACATGGGTATTTACTGGATCGGTCTGGAACTTGCCACCCTTTCAACGGTCTATATGATCAAGACCAACCATACCCGTGCAGCCCACAAAGAGGCATGGAACTACATGATCGTCGGTGCCATTGCCATCTCACTGGTCCTCTTCGGGATCATTCTCATGTATGCCTCTGCCAAGCCGATACTCGGGGAAGATGCGATGCGGTTCGACCTGCTGCTTTCCCATGCCAAAGAGATCCCCTCTCCCTTCCTGTTCGAAATGGGCTTTGCCATTGCTACCGTGGGGATGTTCGTGAAAATGGGCTTCTTCCCCATGAACCTCTGGCTGGCAAATATTGAACGTGCCTCTTTTTACCCGGTGGCGGCACTCTTCAGCGGTATTCTGGAATCGGCTGTGATCATTGGCTTTTTCCGTTTTAGTGAAATTGCCAAAGAGGTCAACTATGCACACCTTTTCGGCTTTGTGTTTGTCTATACGCTGCTGACCATTTTCATTGTCTCTTTTCTCATTTTCCGTGCCAAAGATTTCATGCGTCTTTTTTCCCTGTCGGGGATCGAACACATGGCACTGATAGCGCTTTTCTGGGTCAGCGGCGGTACCTTTGCGGCACTGCTGCACTTTGGGGCACATGCCTTTTTGAAACCGGCACTCTTCCTCTCGACCGGTGTCCTGGAATCGAAAGGGAAATACCGTATTGCAGGGGCATTGCGGGGCTACCATGGTAAAAAAGGAACCCTCTTCTGGTTCCTGGTCTCTCTTTTTCTGCTGGCCATTATCTCTCTGCCGCCAAGCCCGATGTTCTTCAGTGAACTCTACGGTTTCGGTGCCATGATAGAGACAGCCAAACACAGTGACCACATGCTTGCCATGATCGCGGCCATATTGCTGCTGCTTATTTTGCTTTCTGTCATCTTTTACCGCTTCGTGGCCATTTACCAGTCGATGAAATATGAGGGGAAAGAGGAGGAGAAAAAAGTGTATACCAGTGAACTTTTTGCACTGGTCATTTTTGCCCTTTGTCTGGTAGCGCTGCTTCTGCCGGCATCGCTTGACTACCTGAGGAGTATCGCATGAGACTGATCGCCCGTTATGCCAAAGAGCTGGAAAAGGTCTTTGAGATCGTCACCGTGTGGGACAAAGAGATACAAAAAGAGCAGGTACCCAAAGAGGATCCGCGTATTGCTACCCTGACGAGGACCCATCCTGCTGCCATCTGGTTCGAGCGTAAAATGCATGATGATTTCGGTATTGTCATCGAAGATGCGTTTGACAACCGTCCGCTGGTCCATCAGGAGCGCTTTCCCAAAGCACTGCATCCACTGCGAAAATCCTTTAGAGAAACGACATTGGAGTTTGATGATTACAGGCCCTATAAATATGAAGTCATAGGCGGTGACGGGGTCTTTGAAGTGGCGGTGGGTCCCATTCATGCGGGTATCATTGAACCGGGGCATTTTCAGTTCTCCCAGGCAGGAGAAGAGATGCTGCATCAGGAAGTCCGTCATTTTTACAAATACCGTGCTATTGAAAAGATGCTGGAGGGGAAAACACTTTTTGAAGCCAAAGCCATCATAGAGCGTATCAGCGGCAATGAGAGTATTGCCTACCAGATCGCCTGGCGGGACATTGTACTGCAGGCAGCGCAGTGTGAACTCCCCCAGAGCAACAGGCAGTACCATGCTTTGCTGCTGGAGCTTGAACGTACCATCCATCATTTGACCGATCTTGGTTTCATCCCCAACGATGCCGGTTTTTCTGCAGCCCTTGCTTTTGCTTCCAGACTCTCGGAAGAGGCAAGGTGTGAACTCAAAAAGATCACAGGACACCGTTTCGGTTTCGCTGCCATAGACTTTGAAAGCCATAAACTTGACAAAGAAGCTTTGACGGTCTATCTGGACGGTCTGGAAGAAGCCATCACCTTTTTTGAAACGTGGATCACGGACATTCCCTCACTCTGGGACAGGTTCGACACCACAGGTATTCTCAAAATGAAAAAGGCGGTCAAATACGATACGGTCGGCATTATGGCACGCGCTTCCGGTCTTTCTCTGGACCGCAGAGACGATCCTTTTTACCGCGCACACGGTTTTGAACTGCAAAGTGAGAAAAGTGCTGATGTGGCAGCGCGTTTCAAAGTGAGGATCGCAGAAGTGAAAAATGCTTTGCTGATGATGCGGAATTTTGCTGTGCCAGGCTGTGAATCTGTGACATTGGGCATGGTTCAGGACGGAGAGTATTTCAGTTTTACGGAGAGTTCCATCGGTGAACTCTTTATGAGTATTGAGCTGAAAGAGGGGCTGATAACACGCTTCTTTGTCCGTGATCCGAGCTTTGTCAACTGGCAGGCTTTGCACCTGATGATGCCGGGAAATATTATTGCCGATTTTCCGCTCATCAATAAAAGCTGTGATCTGAGTTATGCAGGAAACGACTTATGATACGATTTTGGAGCAGACGTCTTAAAACAGGCCTATTGACAGAGAACCCGGAGGTGGATGCTGAACTCAAAGCAATTCAAAATGAGCTCAAAAGTTTGGTAGCCAAAAAGTTCGCCGGTTCACTGGCGATCCGTATGGTGGACAGCGGCAGCTGCAATGCCTGTGAAGCGGAGTGCAATGCGCTCTCCAACCCTTACTATGACCTGGAGAGACTGGGTATCTACTTCGTTGCCAGTCCGAGACATGCCGATGTCATGCTGCTCAGCGGTCTCATGACCTTCAACATGACCCCGCATGTGCTGGATGCCTACAAACAGATACCGGCACCCAAATGGGTCATCACTCTGGGTGCCTGCCCTGTCATGGAAGCTCCTTTTGAGCAGACCTTTGCCATAAAAGCACCGGCAGAAGATCACCTCCCCATCGCCCATCACATACCCGGCTGTCCCCCTGAGCCAATAGAGATCATTCGTGCTTTTCTGGTGTTTTTGAGAAAGATATAGCCCCAAATATCTCGAAATAGAGATTTCAGAGAAAGACAGTTGCAAGAGAATCAGTTATTTTTGAAAAGGGTTTATAAGAATTGACATTTTCCTGTAATTAGAATATACTTTTTAAAAATAGAAGGAATTATTATGGCACAAAAGTATGTATGTACAGTATGCGGGTATATTTATGACCCCGCTCTTGGAGATGAAGATGGCGGTATTGCTCCGGGCACAGCGTTTGAAAATATTCCTGATGACTGGGAGTGTCCGGAGTGCGGTGTTTCCAAAGAGGATTTTGAACCGCTGGAAGATGACTAGCACTCTATGTTAAAAAACGTACTCATTGTTTTCTTTCTGCTGTTCTCAACAGCACTCTATGCAACACCGCAGTATGCGCAGGAAACAGGGCAGAACTGTGTAGCCTGTCATGTCGATGCTGCGGGCGGCGGTGCCCTGCGTGATGTCGGTAAAGGCTACAGGCTCAGTCTGCATAAAGCGGATGCTGCAGCTCTGCCGTACACCAAATCGTATGTGAAACTCTTAATGCTCTACCTGCATATTTTTACGGCGATGTTCTGGTTTGGTACCATTTTGTATGTGCATATCGTGTTAAAGCCGAAATATGCCTCAAAGGGACTGCCTCCTGCCGAAATGAAAGTGGGTATGGTCTCCATGCTGGTCATGGCTGTCACAGGTACCTACCTGACTTTGACAAAAATAGACTCTTTTGAGATATTTTATACGTCGACATTCGGTATGCTCCTGGGTCTGAAGATCCTACTCTTTATGGTGATGGTCCTCTCTGCCCTCTATGTCATTCTCTTTATCGCTCCGAAGTTAAAGGGCGGAGAGAAAAAAGCTTTGGATACCGGCTACAGAGACATGACACTGAGTGAATTGTCAAACTTCAACGGAAAAGAGGGTGCACCTGCCTACATAGGCTACAAAGGCAAGGTCTATGACGTCTCTGCGTCTAAAAAATGGAAGAACGGTGAACATATGAGAAAGGTCAAGGCAGGGGAAGACCTGACAGAGATGATCTCTCAGGCTCCCCATGGAGAGGAGAAGGTCTTTGCTATGCCGGAGGTAGGAGAACTTCTTCCGGATGCGCAGCAGCAGACAGTACCTCTGCATACAAAAGTCTTTTTCTTCATGAGCTATATGAATTTGACGATCGTCTTTCTCATTACCTTTATTATTGCCTTATGGAGATGGAACTAGTAAAATGTAAGAGAAAAATACTTTTATGTTGGAAATGCTCAAACGAACTCTGTATACAGGTGTTGATACAGATTATTCGCTTGTTGACAGTGAGTCTGGCAAACCGGACTTCATCAAAAAAGCGAACATTGTTTGAAAATGTTGTCAAGGAAAATAATGATACACTTCGCATTATCGTAGTACTCAGAGCCTATATATGGAAAAAGCCTGGGTTTATATACGAAAATTGCATTATAAAAAAGAAATGGAATAATATGATAAGAAAAGTGATTATATTCGGTTTTACATCTCTCTTTCTCTCGGGAACGGTACTGTGGGCGGGAGGAGATATGACATCTGCCCCTACTCCTGTAAAGGAGAGTAGTTGGGGAGATACATTGACAATGAGTTACGGACAGAGCAAGGACAATATCGATATTTACCGTATCGGTCTGAGAAAAGATTTCTCTACGCATTGGTTTGAAAGTAATGTGGGTTATCTTTCGGGTTACTCGGAGGGCTCGTTTAACTATTGGAACGGACGCGGAAATGAAAATTTCGGTATTGCTCTCTCTCCCGTCTTCGTTTACTATTTCAATTTTTCAAAAGATGTTCATCCCTATCTGGAAGGTGGCATTGGCGTCTCGATATTCAGTAGAACTACAATGGGATCTCGTGATCTTTCAACCAACTTCCTCTTTGAGGACAGACTCGGTACCGGTATTCGTGTGAACGACTGGGATTTCAGCTTCCGATATATGCACTATTCCAATGCTTCCATCAAGCAACCTAATGATGGTATCGATATCTTTATCGGCTCTATTAGCTACAAATTTTAACTTCTCCAAAAAGTAATAGTGCCAGACATTTTATCTTGAGAGTAAGATTTGATATTTATCAACACAATTGTGTCGTATTTCAACTATACTTGCTTTATGAATAAGGCACACAAAACTGTACTGGTTACAGGCAGCAGCAGCGGTATGGGAAGAGCGGCTGTACTTGCACTTGCAAAAGAGGGTTTTATTGTTTATGCTGCTTCCCGTACACCGGAAAGACTTTTTGACATACAAACAGAATTCATACGTCCCATTCCCCTTGACATTACAAACATCGAAAGCATCGAAGAGAGTATTTCTCACGTAGGACAGATAGATGTACTGGTGAATAATGCGGGCTATGGTCTGGTCTCTACGGTAGAGGACGTGACAGAAGAGGAGATGTTCAACCAGTTCAATATTAATGTTTTTGGTCTGCTGCGTGTCTGTAAAACTGTCATTCCTAAAATGAGAGAGCAGAAGTCGGGTGTCATTATTAACATCAGCTCTTTTCTTGGGAAAATAGGTTTGCCCCTCTTTACTTTTTACAATGCCTCTAAGTATGCTGTGGAGGGCATTACCGATTCCCTTCGTTATGAATTGAAAGATTTTCACATACGGGTTCATTCCATTATGCCCGGTTTTTTCGATACCAATTTTGCACGGGACAACCTTGTGACCAATGCAAAGACTTTTGAAGAAGATTCTCCTTATGCAGGCCTGGTTTCAACACTCGCACCGACTATTGTAGGGCAGATCAACGAAGGAAACAGTACCGAAGAGGTTTCCGCAATGATACTGGAGATCATAGAGAATGAATCATTCCCTGCACGAAAAACAGCAGGAGACAAAGCCAAAAAGTTCATCCCTATGAAAAAAGAGTTGAGTGATGAAGACTTTGAACGCAGGGTCAGAGCCTATTATGACCTTTAAAAAGTCTCGATAAATGGAAAGTTTCTTTTTTAATATCACCGGGCGGCGTTACAAGGTCACAGAACTTTTCAGAGACAAAAAAGCCTATATGCAGCGTGTGGACATTTCAAACGGTATTGTCTTTCTTGAAAACAGGTCTTATGCCAAACCTGAAGCTCTGAAGCTTAAAAATCTGGACAGAATGGTGATGATAGTCATGGTCAAGCAGGGTGAACTTGTTATCGATGACCATTTGTCGGGAAAAAAGGAGTCCGTGAAAGAGGGGACGATTGCTATTTTCTGTTCTTCAGAGCAGGATATCTCTTTTGGGATATCAGAACATGAAGCTTCCGATATTTTTGTACTTTTCATCGCTGACTTTTTTCTAAAACGCTATTTGAGCGGACGTCAGTATGAACCCATCGATTTTCTTTATGAAAAAATTCAAAATGATATCTCCCTGGAACGCATTAATACGCTCCCTATTGATGCTCTGACCCTCTATAGCACAGAGAAAATACTGAATGTGTCTCAAACAGATAAAATGCAAAGCATTCGTGCTGAACAGCGTGTCATTGAGTTTATGATACACCGTTTTTCTCTGCTTGATATTTTTGATGAGGTGGGTGAAGAGGATTTGGCTCTGGCACGTCAGGTAAAATCGATACTGCTGGAAGATTTTATTGACCCGCCTACAGTGGAAGCGCTGGCACACCGCTGTGCGACCAATACCTCCAAACTCAAAAAGGTCTTTAAACAGGTCTACAAGACCACCATTCATGCTTACGTACAGAAACTGCGGCTTGAAGAGGCGAACCTGCTTTTAAAAGAGGAAAATCTGACCATCGGGGAGATCGCCAAAAGGGTAGGGTACAGACATCAGGGGCATTTCTCCAAACTCTTTTATGCGAGTTATGGTGTCCACCCTAAAGATCTGATAAAGGGGTGACCTACTCCTTGCTTCACTATTTCTTTTTTTTGATCATCCACTTTTTAAAAGGCTGCAGTGAGCTGATGTAGTCGGCAACATCTTTGAACTCCTGATCTTCCAGGGGCAGGGTCGGCATGGCATTGGCAGAGTAGCCAAATGCTTTTGACATGGCGTAGGGGTCTTTCGCGTAGTGTTCTATCTCCTCTTTTGTTCTTGTGTAGGAGACCATGTTGAAGTCTGGCCCCAGAGCATTACCGCCATTGACCGTATGGCAGATGGCACAGTTGGCAGCATAGACCGCTTTTCCTTTGCTTACGTCAGCCAGGAGGGCAGTTCCGAGCAGAAGCAGCAGTAAGAGTGTTTTTTTCATGAGACACCTTTCAGATTTGATAAATAGGATAAAAATACTCCTAAATAAAAACTTATGAGAAATATAACTCAAGATAATGGATAAAAAATTGATCCAGATCAAGAAAAAGAGTAAAATAGTCCTATTTCATAGGAAATAAACCTTTTTGTGCTAAAAGAAAATTCTTTTTGTGCTAAAAGAGGCTTGATTCTTCATCTCTCTTTATATATACTAAACTTATAAAAATGATACGAAGGATTCATGATGAAGAAATTACTTCACCCTGTCACCATCACTCTGCTGGTAGTGACCATTATATTTTCCCTGCCGTTTTTCATTACGAAAAAGACTACGGTATTGAATGATGCACAGTTGCGGGACCGTGCACTTTCTACCACCTTTAAGCCTGTTCCCAAGAGTTATGACGCACTCCTGAAAGTAGTGGATAATCCGGAAAACCCAATGAGTAAAGAGAAGATCGCTTTGGGAAAAGCACTTTTTAACGATACACTTTTGTCTGATGATAAAACGGTCTCCTGTGCTTCCTGTCATAAGCTCGAAGAGGGAGGAGATGACAATCTGCCGACAGCCATTGGTGTTCGGGGACAGCCAAACCCTTCTCACCTGAACTCTCCCACGGTACTCAATGCTGCTTTGGCGAAAGCACAGTTCTGGGACGGGCGTGCTAAAGATGTGGAAGAGCAGGCAGGCGGCCCCATACAGGCACCCTTTGAAATGCACATGACCCCGCAGGATGTTGAGAAGCGTCTGAATGCCCATCCGGAATATGTGGCAGAGTTTAAAAATGTGTTTAACGAAAACAACATCACTTTTGAACAGGTACGAAAAGCCATCGGTGCGTACGAGCGTACTTTACTGACAAGGGGTGACTATGACCGCTTCCTGGAAGGTGATGATGCTGCCATCTCTCCTCAGGCAAAACGCGGTATGACCCTCTTTCTTACCCAAGGGTGCAAAGGCTGTCATGCCGGTATGTCTGTCGGTGGTCAGAGCATACAGAAGTTTCCGCTTAGATCTTACCTTGCTGAATACATCGGTTTATGGTTTGAACCGGATATCCGCCTCAAAAAGAGCCCGTACCCCTTCATTAATGAAGGTGGTTTTTTAGGAAAAGACCAAAATCAGAAGTTCCGTGTACCTATACTCAGAAATGTCACCAAAACAGCACCTTACTTTCACAATGGTGCCGTCGATAAACTGGAAGAGGTTGTACGCATTATGAGTAAATACCAGCTGGGAAATGAGTTTACCCCGGAACAGATAGACGATGTCGTCGCCTTTTTGAAAACCATTGAAGGGGATGTGGTAGAATATGATATCAAATAGGAGATATCATGTTGCATACAGTAGAAGAAAACAGACAGTATAGGAAAACATTACTCCTTATTACTTTGGTGAGTTTGGCTCTCTTTCTCTTTTTCCTTTATGAAGTCCTGACACAGGGCTCTCTGCTTGACCTGGATGCCTGGATCAGTGAGCATGTACCTCAGATGCAGAGTCAAACCCTGACAGAGTGGATCGTTAGGATCACCAATATGAACGGTGTTGTGGGAAGTGCCATTATCTCCCTGCTTCTCTCTGCCTATCTTCTTTATAAAAAAAGCCACAAAGCCCTTCTCTTTTACTGGATAGCTTACCTCGGAGGTTCTGCACTCTTTACAGGCATTAAATACGCTGTGGAACGTACAAGGCCTCTGCTGAAGATCATTAATGAGCAGGGGCTCTCTTTTCCTTCCGGACACTCTACTATGTCCATGGTGATGGCTTTGAGTCTTTACTTTATTTTTATTTCAAAACTGGAGCGTAAAGGTGCACGTTATCTCTTACTGGCGATCACCGTTTTCTGGCCTATTCTGATCGTGTTTACCCGTATTTACCTCAATGTGCATTGGTTCAGCGACACCCTTGCGGGACTCTCTCTGGGTGTTTTCTGGGTGACCCTTTTGGTACTTCTTTTCCCTTTAGAGACAAAAAAATAGACTTTGCCTAAAAATGTCTATGATTATTATTTAATCATTAATCACAAAAAGAACCATTAAAACACATGCTACTGATTAATAATTAATCAGTATGTTGAGCACCCTCTTGATATATGTCAACTATTTTACTCATTCACTACCAGTATAATAAATGCAAATTATTAAAGGAGAGGAAAATGACTTTTGCAACTTCAGTAGAACTGCTCAAATTTCATAACGTTGCGTATACCGTTTATGCAATGATTATTATTTCGGTCATAGCATGGTTTGCTTATAACCTGACACGTGAAAAGAAAGCAGATCCGATCGTTCGGATACCGTTTTACTTGTACATTGGATTTTTGGTAGCGATGGGTGTGGGGCACCATATATTTACCTATAACACGATTCCATGGGTATCTGAGGATATTATGAGACACAATATCACACCAGATAAAACGTTTCAGATCAAAATGGCAAACCATAAGTTTGATATGCCCGAAAAGATGGAGATCAAAAAAGGGGAGAAAGTACTCTTTGACGCACACAGCTCAGACCTGGTGTATGGATTTGGTCTCTTCCGTCAGGACGGTAGTATGATCTCTCAGATGCAGGTCAATCCCGGATCCAGAAATGATCTGCTTTGGACATTTAATGAGTGTGGAGAGTTTGATGTAAGATCAACAGAGTATGCAGGACCGGCAGGAAATGCAATGTTTGTTAAAAAAGTAGTTATTGTCACAGGCTGTGACAATAAAGGAGTATAAGATGAGTTTAATGAATGGAACAGATTTTAATGCATCAACATTGACAGCACTGCAAAAAGTAACACTTCGTGCAGTTGTGATGTCATTTTTGTTTTATGGTTTAGCAGCAATAGAGGGAACACTGATGAGGGTTGCTTTGGTAAATCCAAGCATTCCGCCTATCCACGGTGCACCTGAGCACTTTTTCTCTATTATGACCGTGCACCCGATCATCGGTATATTCGGATCGACCTATCAGCTTGTCTTTGCGGCATTTATGTTTTTGATACCATACTTGACCAAAAAACCGCTCTATAGTGTAGGCCTGGCGAACTTTGTATGGCTTATGATCACGATCGGTTCTGCATTGGCGTGGATCGCAGCATTTGTCTGGAGTTATGCACCACTGTATACACTCTATTGGCCGCTTCCGGCAGATACGGCACAGTTTAATGTTATGGGAGGTATTGTCTTTATCATCGGTGTTGCGATGATCATGATAGGAACACTAGGGTTTATCTATAACATTTATGCGACGATCTTTGCAAAAGTAGGGGTACATGCCAACAAAACAACCAAAGAGCTTTTGATCTCCGGTTTCGGTATTGACGGTATGATGAACCTGGTTAACAAGCTCAGGGGTAAACCGCCGTATACGAAAGAACCGGCACTGTCACTTCCTGTTGTTGCGATATTCAGGGGAACAGTAGATACATTCCTGGATGCATTGGTCATCCTGGGTGCAGGTATCCTTGTACTGGTTTATCTGCTTGCAGATGTCAGTGGTGCCAGTTGGGATGTCCATGCAGTAGATGCACTGTTGTATAAAAACTTCTTCTGGTGGGGGCTTGACCTTGTTGCCGATGGATTGGTGCTTATCTATGTTGCGGGTTCATGGTATCTTTTGGCGACATTGATCACCGGTCAAAAGCTCTTTATGGAAAACGTAGCACGTGCGGCACTGTTACTGGAGCTTTTTGTTTCGTGGATGGTTTGGTCTCACCACCTTCTGGCAGACCAGGGTCAGCCTGAGATGATGAAACTGATCTCCGGAGAAATGGTCACCATGTTTGAACTTCTTACACAGGGATTGGCACTGTTCATCACACTGATGACACTTTGGAAAGCCAGACCGCTCAAGATGACAATGGAGTTAAAGTACCTGCTTGCCGGTCTCTTAGGATTTGGTTTGGCAGTACCTGCGGCGATCATCCAGGCAGATATGGGTATGAACAGAATCCTGCACAATACACAGTGGATCATCGGGGCGCATGTGCACGTGGCATTGTTGACTGGACTATACATGACACTTTACAGTGTGGTGTATGTACTCTGGCCACTCTTGACCAACAACACAAAACTCTTCTCCATGAAGTTCGCCAACGCACACTTCTACCTGCACCTGATCGGAAGTATCGGTATGGGTGCCTTTATGGGTATGGCAGGACTTGAAGGAATGCTTAGACGTCACTTCTATATGGACGGAGAGTATCAAACCTTTATGATACTGGCTGCGATCGCGGCGATCATGATGGTAACAGCATGGGTGATCTTTATGGCAAATATTATTATGTCAGTTGGTCTTAAGGGCTTGGTTGGTATTTTCCTTCCGGCAACAGATGATACAGCGACATTTGGTATAGATCCACAACCTTCTGTAGTCGTTTCACAGAAAAAATAGAACGTTCAATACGGGGTTTCCCCGTATGGATTTTTTGACTAAGCCTATTGTATGATTTGGGTTTATTTAAAAAATCTATGATATTTGGTATAGAGGGAGAGCACTTTGTTAAACAAAGAGAGAATGATAAATGAGATCCTGCATGTGGGTCTTTATGATCTGGTACTTCAGGATGTACAAAAAATTGTAGGTAAAGAGAAGCCGACAAAAGAGGAGTTGGAGGAAGCTTTGGAAAAAGAGCCTCAGATCCTTAGAGAATATATGCAGACAAATGTCGAGTACAATTTAAGCAATATCCATCTGAAAAATATAGATACTGAGAGTATTGATGCTTCTGTCAAAGAGAAAGCGGAAAAGATCAATCATAACTTGGATATTATGAGAGAGATAGAAAAATATACCCTTGACTTTGAGCACAGCTCGACCCTTGTGCTTATCTTTTCTCTTGAATTTTTTGTACTCTTCTCTGTGCAGTACTTTATCGTGTTACTTGATTTGGCTAAGTGGCAATGGTGGATCTATGCATTTTTTTCACTCTCTATTGTGGCTGCCTGGTGGTATGCCAAAAAACAGAAAAAAAAGTATCAGGTGAACAGTGAGAAGTACAAAACACTCTATGAAGAGACATTGGCACTCATTGAAGCGTTGGAAAAAGAGGGATATGTAAAGAAAGAAAATCTTTATATAGATGAGTCAGATGAGCACATTTAATCCTATCAATCTCTCCTATACCTGGGATCGTGAAAACTTTGAAAAAGCATTTGCAAGATCTTATACCCACCAGTTTAAAAATTCTGCCAGAAGATATGTGGGGTGGTTCTTTGTTGCTCTGGCACAATTTGGTGTGGTGGCTGCATTCAAGGGCGGTTCCATAGGGCTTCTAATGTTGGCAACGATCTTAATACTCTACTGGTATGTCGTCAAAAAATGGCTGGTACATCAAAGAGCCATTAAAGCGTATGAAAACTCAGCATTGAAAAACAGTCAAATAAAGCTTCAAATAACGCAAGAGGGTGTCAAACAGGACAATACCTTTATACCATGGCAGGAGATTCAGGGGCTTGTACCCATAGAAGATGATATACTGCTTTACTATAAAGAAAAAGCTTTTTATATTCCTTCAAATGCGTTTAGTTCCATTGAAGAGAAAAGTGCACTGAAAAGCTTGGCAAAAGAGAAAGGTCGACTGTTCCATGTTTAAACTTAAGTTTGTACCCTTGTATATTTTAGCGATCCTTATGAGCATATTGGTATTTTTCCAAGCCTGGACATTTTATCTGGGAACTGCGGATGTGACGTTTGAGAGGCTAACCGGCAGTGAGCCTTACTCTGAGATAAAAGAGATGTCACTTCGACGCTATAAAGAAGGAGTTATCTCTCCGCATCTCTTTACAATAAAAACAGATGATGATCAAAAAATGATAGAAGATCTCTCTAAAGATTGTAATATGGAGAAGATCAGCGTTGAAAAGTTGCCAAAAGAGGCCAAAGAGACTGACGAAGAGATGGTAGAGGTGATAGAGAAGTCACCCTATATCTACCTGAGCAAAGCCTATGATCTGCAAGATCCGAAAAAGGGCAGAATGTGTCTGGTCTTTAGGGATAAAGAGCATCTTTACCTTTTTGTAAACGGGAACCTCTAAAATGTTAGATTATATTTATGCAGGTATCATCATCTTCTTTTTGATCCTGATACTGGTCATTGCGAAAGTAGAAGATGGTGAAGATATGGATCATACTGAGAAAGAGGAGGAAGAGAAATGAAAGGTTTTTTAATATTTTTCGGCATTACAATGTTACTGATGGGTGCCTATATCTACTATAATATTCAGCACCCGACAGATTCGATGATCGTACGAAACGGCGCATATTGGACGATATTTGAACACAATATCAGCAAGTAAATCTCCATTTTTGAATTACTTGTGCTAAATCAACTTTACAACATCAGAAAATTGTTATTATCCTTTTAATATAAAGAGGATAGGTGCAATGAAAAAAATAATCACAACTTTTTTGACGCTTTTAGTGTTTGTATCATTAAGTGAAGCGTCTGACGGTAAAAAGGTATTTGAAACTTACTGTTGGGGATGTCATCATCAGACAGCAGTAGCCTTCGGACCTCCTTTTTCAGAGATAGCATCCAAAAGAACAGCGGAAGAGATACATGCGATGATCACCGATCCTGCTTCTGTTTCTAAAGTGCTTGGCTATAAAAGAAATGCGATGCCTGCATTTACTTTGACTGCCGAAGAGCTGAAAGCCATTACAGCGTACATTCTGTCTTATAAAGAAGTTGAAAAAAGTAATGAGAAACGTAATGAGAAAAAGGAAACAAAATAATGTTTAGATTATCAAATCTACTAAAAACAGTCACAGCCGGTAAACCGGCACGTGTGCTTGATGGCAGCATTGCCATTTGGAACTTCACAAACAGATGTAACCTGAGCTGTCTGCACTGTTACTCAAAAGCAGACCTTGACGCTGTCGATACCCTGACCACAGAAGACATTATGGAGACTTTGCCAAAGCTCAAAGCCAATGGTGTGAAGTTTCTCATTTTCTCCGGTGGAGAGC
>JALSUP010000197.1 GCA_027071315.1 Sulfurovum sp. | reverse complement strand
TTTTCGTACTGTGATCCCGGATTACCTAGACCTACGAAAAGTGTCATAATATTTTAGTTCATTATTGCTTATTTGGCTTTGATCACACCACAGATAGCAACATCCGGTCTGTCCATCAGTCTACAGTTGGCAGGCACTTCAATGTCTCTGACAAGAATAGACTGATCTCTGTCAAGCGGCTCGACATTAATATCAAAGTTCGTAGGGATATCTTCGATAGCCCCTCTTACTTTTAGTCTTTTCTTAGACATAACCAAGACACCTTTGTTCTTAAGACCAATCGGTGTTCCGTTTGTAATGACAGGTACAAGGAAGTTTGTTACCTGTCCCGGTACAGTAATTCTCAAGTCAACGTGTACGACTTCACCATGGATCGGGTGCAGTTGATATTCCTGGATCACTACATTGTACTCAGTGTCACCTACTTTTACAGAAAATGCAAGGTTCTCCTTATTTCTAACTGCTCTTACAAATTCACCACGTTTAAACGCAGCCTGCACATTTTCAGCGCCATTTGCATATAAATTCGCAGTCAGATAACCATCTCTTCTAAGCAACTTTGCAGTAGTCTTTCCGATACTCTCTCTAACGATACCTTCTAACATATTTTGTCCTTAAGTTTTAACATATTACACCCTATGGCATAATTGAACGCGGATTATACCCAAATATCTTTAAAATATCTTTCCAGGGTTAAAAGCGTTGTGCTTTGACTTCCTCTTCCTCTTTCAGTTCAAAGACCTCTTCTCTTCTCTTTTCCGCATCTTCTCTGATAATGGCACCTTTTCCCACACCATCCATTTTCAACTTCATATCGGCAGGGTTGGTCGCATACGCAAGGGTTGTCTCTTCGGTAATTCTGCCTTCACGCAAAAGATCCAGCAAAGCCTGGTCAAAAGTCTGTGTCCCATAGATATCTTTTCCTTCAAACAGTGCATCAGGTATTTCATAATCCTGATTCTGAAGGATCAAATGCTCAATTCTTGCTGTTTTTTTCAAAATTTCAATTGCTGCAGTTCTGCCTCCGTTGACCTCCGGGACAAGTCTTTGGGAAATGACCCCTTCAAGTACGGATGCCAGGGAAGTTCGTATACGGTTCTGCTCCTCTTTGGAGAACATACCGATGATCCTGTCAATGGTCTCTTTGGCATCCAGGGTGTGTACAGTTGAAAATACAAGGTGTCCCGTATTGGCCGCATGCATGGCAATGTCAATCGTTTCAAGGTCACGCATCTCCCCAACGACAATGACATCAGGGTCTTCTCTCAGTGCGGCTCTCAAAGCATCGGCAAAAGAGTAGGTATCCTGGCCTATGGCCCGCTGATTGATCAGAGAGCGATTGTCTTTATAGATAAACTCAATCGGATCTTCAATGGTAATGATATGCTTTCTGTATTTTTTATTGATCGCATCGACCAAGGCAGCCAGAGTCGTAGATTTACCAGACCCGGTCACCCCTGTAATGAGTACAAGGCCCCGCTGAATTTCCGTAAAGTCCTTCAGTACTTTGGGCATCATAAGTTCTTCCAGACTCAAAATCTTGACAGGTATCAGACGAAACACTGCCGAAAGACCATCCATCTGGTAAAAAAAGTTCGCTCTGAAACGGTAAGCATCATCATAAATATACGAGAAGTCAAGGTTTTTGTCTGCCTGCAGTCTTGCATACTGTTCATCTGTCATAATACTTTGAGCGATCGTATCTATGTCAGTATCCTTCAGATGCTCTTTCCCCAGCTGTATCAGATCACCATATATACGTACTCTGGGGATCGCCCCTGCCTTGAGATGAAGATCAGAACCTTCATTACTAATCAATTTATCCAGGAGGGGTCTTAATTTTTGTTCCATTGTGTTCCTTTTTATTTCAGCGACTCAAGCATCTCTTCAAATGCTTTTTCAAAAGCTGTTAAACCCTCTTTCAGGAGTGTGTCATACACTTCCTGCATATCGAATCCGCAGTCAGACAGTTTTGTAAAGTAGCCGTTGAGTACACTCTCTTCCATAGGAAGTTTCGCCGTAATTTCTTTCTCTGTCAGAAATGCCTCTATGGTCGCCAAAGGTGCCGTATTGACAGAGTGCGGTGCATAAAGCTCACGTATATAATAGTCAGCAGGAAGGTTGTTGCCTTTTACCCCTGTACTGGCGAAGAGTGTTTTCACACTCGGAGTATGGTTCATTTCGATCATATTATAGATCTTCGCCGCATTATAGATACCTGTCTTGGAAACATCAATACCTTCACAGGCAAGATCCTCGTCAAGGTGTCTGTCAAAACGGGAGACAAATACGGAAATGACTGCCTGGATCCTGCGCCCTCCGTCTGTTTCAAAAAGGTCTATACCGTGTTTCATCGCTTTGAGGCAGCGCTTTGCCTGTTCAGGTGAAAAGACCAGGGTGGCATTTACAGAAATACCTGTAGCAAGCAATGCTTCCATCGCTTCATATCCGGCATTGGTCGCTGGTACTTTTACCATGACATTGGGCTCACCGATAGCAGCAAAGAGTCTTTTTCCCTCTGCTATGGTTCCCTGTGTATCATTAGAAAGGAAAGGATCGACCTCCAAAGAAATATAGCCGTCATTCCCTTCATCATACAGACCCCGAAGTGCGATCGCAGCTGTTTTAATATCTTCGATCGCCAGTGCTTCATACTTCTCTTTGGGGCTTTTCCCCTCAAGTGTCGCAAGCTGCTCTTTGTAGGCAGGAGAAGTCGTGATCGCCGAAGCGAATATGGAAGGGTTACTGGTTGCCCCGTTAATGATCCCTTTTTCGATCAGTGCCGTAAACTCATTTTTCAAATAGTCTCTCTCTACGAAATCCAACCATAAAGAGAAGTTTATATCTCTATTTACCATCTTGTTTTCCTTTTTTTATTGCGGGCTCTTCATATTCCCAGGCAAAATCATGCCAGTGTCCGAGATCACTTGGTTTTTCAAGTGCCTCCTGAAGTTCATTCAGGTATCTGTTCCGTGTAACGACTTCAGCCCCGAGACTGACCATATGGTCAGTTTTCATTTGGCAATCTATAAAATCATAACCTCTCCTACCTAAGACATCACTTAGTGCCTTGAATGCCACTTTCGACGCATCGGGAACCAAAGAGAACATTGACTCTCCAAAAAAGACTTTGCCCATGGCAAGCCCATAGAGTCCGCCGACCAGTTTTCCTTCCAGATAGACTTCCACACTGTGTCCAAACCCCTCTTCATAAAGGGCTTTATATGCCTCCTGCATTTCCGGTACGATCCAGGAACTGTGCTGACCTTCACGGGGAACGGTAGCACAGTGGAGGATCACCTCGGAAAATGCCCTGTCAAAAGTCACTGTAAATTTACCTGAACGCAGCACACGTCTGAACGATTTTCTGACTCTGAAGTTATCAGGGTAGAGCAGCAGCCGCGGATTCGGAGACCACCATAAAATAGGATCATCTTCATTATACCACGGGAATATACCACGCTTATAGGCACTTAACAGCCGAGAAACAGAAAGATCGCCGCCATAGGCAAGAAGACCTTCATCCGAAGCATAATTTGGATTTGGGAAAGTGTAAGCATAACTGCTTAGCGGAGGGATCAAATAATGATCTTCATCAAACATGGAAGCCATCTTAAAAATACCTTTGGCATTTTTGGATTGAAAATTGATGATGCATGATGGATGATGACATAGTTTTATTTTCCAAAAGCAAAGGTCAGTTTCTCTTTTTTATAATCCACTTTGACAGTACCACCTTTTTTGAGCTTTCCGAAGAGTATTTCATCGGTCAGTGCCTCTTTGACCTGTGCATCGATCACTCTTGCAATATGTCTGGCACCGTAACGCTCATCATAACCCTCTTTGGCAAGGTAGACTTTGGCTTTTTTACTGAGTTTGACCTTCACTTTTTTAGACTTCAGCAAAGTGTTCAGTTTGTCAAGCTCAATGTCAACGATCTTTGTCAACGCTTCAATACTCAGAGTATTGAACTCTATGGTCGCAGAGAGACGGTTTCTGAATTCCGGTGTAAAGAAGGCTTTGAGTGCCTTGTCTGTTTTCATGGAATTGTCTTTGTTGAAGCCCATCACATTCGCCTCTTTCGTCCCAATGTTCGAAGTCATGATCAACACTACATTTTTAAAGTCAGAGACCACACCATTGTTATCTGTCAGTTTCGCACCGTCCATCACTTGCAATAAAATATTCATAATATCCGGATGGGCTTTCTCGATCTCATCCAATAAAAGAACGGTATGCGGATGTTTCTTGATCATCTCTGTCAACAAACCACCCTGCTCATACCCAACATAACCCGGAGGTGCACCAACCAGACGGGAGATAGTATGCGGTTCCATGTACTCAGACATATCCAGACGTTCAAAGTGTACATGCATGGTCTTTGCCAACTCTGTTGCCAGGGCTGTTTTCCCCACACCTGTCGGTCCCACAAAAAGGAAAGAACCTATCGGTCTGTTCTCACCATTGAGCCCGGCATAAGAACGTTTTATCGCCGTAGCAAGTGCTCCGATCGCTTCATCCTGCCCAATAATATGTGTTTGAAGCTCTTTTTCAAGGTTTTTCAACTTCTTCGTATCATCGGTACCGATCACCGTTGACGGCAGTTTCATGATCTTCGCCATGGAAACTTCTATATCTTTGGGCTTCACCGTCACATTTTTTTCTCCACGCAGCATAAAGTGTGCCCCGACCTCATCAATAATGTCCATAGCCTTGTCAGGAAGAAAACGGTCATGCAGATATTTGACGGAAAGGTCAATGGCGGACTGTAATGCCTCATCGCTGAATTTAATGTTGTGATACGCTTCATACTTGTGCTGTATGCCTTTGAGAATGGTAAAGGTATCTTCCACACTCGGCTCTTCCACATCGATCTTGGCAAAACGTCGGCTGAGTGCCTTGTCTTTGTCAAAAAAG
>JALSUP010000196.1 GCA_027071315.1 Sulfurovum sp. | reverse complement strand
TAGGCTAAAAGTTCAAAATATGGAGTAAAATGATAAAATAACAACTTGAAGTATTTTTTTAAACACGAAATTTTACTACAGGATGGAACTGGTTACTTGTGGTGGGTTAATTTGCAAGTGGCTCTATTGTATACAAATTAATGTCGGGGTGAGGACACCCCGACCTACGCGTAATTTTTATCTTTCATACTTTCGGCTGTGGGATTACGTATTTTTTTCAATTCCATATCTATATATTCTAACCTATCCAGCATTTTCAATGAGGCGACGGTCGAGTAACGCATCATCTCTGCACGGTGTACAAAAATAAAAAACCCGTTTTCATAAAGTCCCAAACGAATGGCTGCTGCGATGGAGTAAGTCGTGAGAATAGCATCATCGTTACAAATAGCACGAAGGTCTGAAAACCACTCTTTTGTCCAAAGAAGTGGATTGTGTGCAGGAGAAAAAGCATCCTGATAGACGACATCTATTTTTTCTTTTATCTGCGGGATACTTTGACGGGCATCCCCAGCGAGGATCTCTATTTTGAACTGTGCATCTTCATAACTTAGGTTTTGTGAAACTGCTTCTATGACAGGTTTGAGAGTCTCAAATTCTGGAGGAAAATCAAAGTTTGAGAGTGAATGGATTAGTCCTTCATCAAATTCTGGAGAGAGTATATGCACTTTGGTTTTTAGCTTGTTCTTTTGAATGTAGTAGAGTGTGGCAAAGGTGTTGTAGCCTAAACCAAAGCAAATGTCTAAGATCGTGACTGTCTCTTTATCGGATTTTAGTGCAAGTGCCGGTTTTACATGTTTTTCCAGACTCTCATGCAGGGCACCGTCTTTGGTAGAGTGGTAGGGTTCATCAAACTCTTTGGAGTAGAGAGTGTTGGTCCCGTCTTCACAGAGTACGACTTCTTTTTGGTCTCTTAGTGATTCATTATACATAGATTTATGGTCGGCTGAAGCCAACCCTACAGATTTTATAGACCGATTTCATCAAGTTCTTTGAACTTAAAAGCTTCAATGATATCTTCTATCGTCTCTTCTTCACGAACGACCAGAACCATCATCCCTTCATTCATGAAATCAAGATAGTTCTCAAATTTATTGGCAAGAATGACAAAATCCACCCACTCTCCACCTAATTCATCCATGGTGTTATAAAACTTCACAGAATTTACTTCTCCTGCATCAAAATCTACAAGTGCCCACTGTTTGACTTCAAGTTGTGGTACCACTTTGGAAGTTTTGGCATCACTGCCGTCTACCGGGATCCAGATATACATCCTATAATCCTTTTAAAATTTTCTTGGAAAGTTTTAACGCATCATTATTCATGATACCGATACCTCTGTCAAGTAC
>JALSUP010000195.1 GCA_027071315.1 Sulfurovum sp. | reverse complement strand
GGTTCCTTCTGAAAAAGTGTGGGTAACCGAAAAAAAGTTATAATTGAGAAATATCTGATCAGGATGAAATGATGATGACTCAAGAACTTTTCCAAATGGCACTAAATGTAACAGACCCCTGGTATGTCAAGGATCTTAAATTTGATAGTGACAACAAACGATTAGATATCTATATTGACTTTAAAAGAGGAAGTACCTTTAGCTATCAAAGTGATGATGAGACAGAGTTAGTAGGTCTCAAGGCTTATGATACTACAGATAAAGTGTGGAGGCATCTCAACTTCTTTGAGCATGAGTGTTATTTACATGCAAGAGTCCCAAGAGTCAAACTACCTGATGGTAAAGTGAAACTGATCACTACGCCATGGGAAGGTTTGAGTAATGGTTTTACCCTTTTGTTTGAAGCGCTACTATTGCAATTAGTCTCAGCCATGCCTGTTAAGAAGGTAGCTGACATCACGAAAGTCAGTGATGATAAACTCTGGGATATGATAGATAGGTATATAGAGAGTACACGCATACATGAAGACTTCTCAGAAGTCAGTGCTATTGGTATGGATGAGACCTCAAGGGCTAAAGGGCATGACTATATTACACTCTTTGTAGACCTTAAAGAGAGACGTACTATTTATATCACTACTGGTAAAGGTAGTGCCACAGTAGAGGCATTTGTAGAAGATTTAGAAGCACATAACGGTAGTGCTTCTGCTATTAAAGATGTGAGCTGTGATATGTCACCAGCATTTACTAAAGGGGTGAAGACATACTTGAAAGAGGCTAAGATCACCTATGATAAGTTTCATATTATTAAACTGATCAATGAGGCAGTCGATAAGGTAAGAAGAGCCGAAGCTGTAGAGATGAAAATACTTAAAGGAACCAAGTATCTCTTCTTGAAAAACCAACAGAACCTGACACAAAAACAATCGGCTACATTAGAGACTTGTACACTTTCTAATATGAACCTCAAGACAGTAAGAGCCTATAACATCAGAATGGCATTTCAAGATATCTATGCAGCTAAAACAGAAGATGAGTTTGTCACCTATTTAAAAAAGTGGTATTACTGGGCAACACACAGTCAATTGGAACCTATCAAAAAAGTGGCAAAAACTATCAAACGACATTGGAATGGTATTGTCAACTATCATCAAAGCAATATCAACAATGGTGTACTTGAAGGTCTAAACTCAGTCATCCAAGCAACCAAATCAAAAGCACGAGGTTATAAGACCTTTAGAAATTACAAAAATATTGTTTATCTACTGACAGGTAAGTTAGACTTTAGTATCGTTAATTGTAAATATAAGGAAATTTAGGTGAGGAATTACCCACACTTTTTTAGAAGGAACC
>JALSUP010000194.1 GCA_027071315.1 Sulfurovum sp. | reverse complement strand
CAGCTATGAAAAATATTATACCTTCGCTTTCAAAAATGTGGCTTAAAGTCATGAACCTGGAACAGAGCCTTTTTCCACAACTTCAGGATACTTTCGGACCATTGAGTCCCAAAGAAGAAAAGTTGATGAAGATCCTTGACTTTGCAGAGATAGAAACATTTGTTTCCACTGTACAGATTACCAATCCTCCAAAAGACAGAGAAGAGATGGCAAGAGCCTTTGTGGCTAAATCTGTTTACAACTTTCAAACAACCAGAGCATTAATTGATAGACTTGAAGTGGATAAGATACTACGTATGCTGTGTGGGTGGCGATATCATACGCACATACCCAGCGAATCAAAGTTCAGCCGTGTCTTTGATGAGTTCTCCAAGCAACGTATCGCAAGTAAAGCACAGGATATGTTTATAGAAAAATATCTCAGTGATGTACTCTTTTTTTATGGCAGTACTGACTCTACTGCTATAGAGCTCAGAGAGAAGCCTGTTAAAAACGAGAAGTGTAAAGATACAAAATCCAAACGTAAACGGGGACGACCCAAAAAAGGCGAAGTGGTTCCACCAAAAGAACCAACCATTTTGCAACAGCAGGAAACGATGCAAACATGTGAAGAGATGCTCTCTGTCATTTCTACACAGTGTGATGTGGGTATCAAGCAAAATGCCAAAGGCTATAGGCATACTTGGATAGGTGGCAAACTGCATATGACAGTAGTTGATGGTGATATCCCCATTACGGCAATGTACTCATCTGCATCGGTGCATGACAGTTCTTTGGCATTGCCTATGATCAAAGAGACAAGCTCTAAAATCAACTATCTCTATGACCTACAGGATGCTGCCTATGACAGCAGTATCATCAGAACGTACTCAGAGAAACAAGGGCATAGACCCATTATTGATATCAATCCTAAAAACTCCAAAGTACTCAAATCACAGATAGCTTTGGCAAAAAGTGAAAAAGAGATATTGCAATCTTTCAATCTCTATAACAATTCAGATGAACTTCACTATAACCAGCGAAGTAGTGTTGAACGGGTCAATGCCTATTTGAAAGATAATTTTGGATGTAACAAGATCTATTACAAAGGTGCCACAAAAGTAGCTTCTGTTTTAGCCTTTGGTGTTTTATCTGTCTGTATTCATCAGTCATTGAAGCTTGTGACCTGACTTTTTAAAACAGTCACAAAAAAGTAGTAAAAAGTTGATTTCAAACCATGGCGTATGGCTTGAAAATGGAGTTTTTAGGCTAAAAGTTCAAAATATGGAGTAAAATGATAAAATAACAACTTGAAGTATTTTTTTAAACACGAAATTTTACTACAGGATGGAACTGGTTACTTGTGGTGGGTTAATTTG
>JALSUP010000193.1 GCA_027071315.1 Sulfurovum sp. | reverse complement strand
GGAAGAATTTTTTCTATTGATTTTATAGAATTTCTCTCAAATGAATGAAGGCATCATTTGAGGAATAATGACTTTAGGTTCTGATTTTGGAATTGGGAGGGTATTTTTAGAGGTGCCCTTTATAAATCGTTGAAAAAAATCTTAATAGTTTTTTAGGGAAAACAGATAAATCCTCAAAACTACTAGGATGTGGTGTATCAACCAAGACAATACCACATACTTCACTAGGATATTTTCTTGCAAAATATTGTACATAAATGCCACCTAATGAATGTCCTACAAGTACATAGGGAGGCTTCAATCCTCTCTTTAGCAAAAGCTTTCTAAGGACTTCTACTCTATCTGTAGAGACTTTCTTATTATTGTCATCTTTTTTATCATTTCGATTATAGGAAAACACCGTATTTTTCTTTCCTATTTCAAGAAACACTTCATCCCAAAATTTCATCCCTGCACCCATCCCATTTTCAAATACAATTGTAGGCATATCATTATCTATCTGTGCATATTTTATAGTTTGATTATCTATCTTCTCTGTTTTAATATGCTTTCTAAAATCTGAAGATCCTCTTTTTAAAAGCATCTGAATCATTTCAAGCTTATATCCCATTAATGAGCCTTTTTTATCTGCATTATAAACTCTTTTAGAACTTTTGTCATTCACATATGATAAGATTCTTTTATGAAATTTTTACGCAACTACGTCGAATCACACATTAGCATAGACGAAGAGGAGTGGCAGAGCGTCACTGCACTCTTTCATAAAAAAGAGTATGCCAAAGGTGATGAACTATTTTCTGCAGGAGAGGTATGCCAAAAGTTACACTATATCTCTTCTGGTGTAGTACGTGTCTATAGTCTTAATACAGAAGGCAAAGACCTCACCATGATGGTCAACTACAACAAAAATGGCTAGGCATTAGACCCCTTCTCTGCCGATATAGTCTCCTACCTTACCCAAACAGAATCTACCTTCTTTGCTGAGGCACTAGATGATTGTATAGTCTATGAAGCTGATTTGAAAGCAATGGATGCGCTTTATGCCACAAGTCTAAAGTGGATGACACTCTCACGAAACATACTCAACACACAGCTCATCACCGTTGTCCAACGTGTTCAAATGATGCAAAGGCTTACAGCCAAAGAGAAGTACGAACTCATGAAAAAAGTAGCACCTATTTATGAAGAGGTACTACCTAACTACCAGTACGCAACCGTGCTTGGTATTACCCCTCAGAGTTTGAGTCGGATCAAAAATAAGGGTGGACATTAACGTCTTTTCAGAATCATTCCGTATTCCTCTTGCCCCATCTGGTGCAACTCTTATAACACTCGACTGTTTTCATCATCATCCTTTTATATGTTTTAGAAATTGTAATGGACTGCTGTTAATAAAATGTTAAGAGGGCATATTAGAACCAAAACCTCACACCCACAAGCAGATCAGTTTCATTGACGGGATTGTAGTCATAGGTGTTTCCAAAATTCCTGTCCCAGGTGACACCGATGTAAGGTGCGAACTCTCTGACGATTTCATAACGCAGACGCAAGCCTGCTTCCAGAGAAGAGAGACCGGAACCCAGTTGTAACTCCGGATCATCTTTGCTGTAGAACTCTGCTTCGAAAGAAGGGGTTAAAATGAGCTTTTGCGTCAGCAATGCTTCATACTCAAGATCAAGTCTCAATCCGATATTTCCTTCTCCGTTGACTAACAGGGCAGCCCTGCTTTCAAAGAAGTAAGGTGCCAGTCCTGAAATGGCGATCTCTCCCCAGGTTCTTGAAGCATTGGCGTATTTGTCATAATTCACACCTGCCTGAATGTCCCAAAAGGGAGCAATGGCTCGGGAGTAGACCACTTCGTTTTGCGAATATTCCAAACCGTCTGCTGTGGCTTCACCCGTACTGTAAACATAAAGTTTATCCAGGTCATAGCCCATGTAAAAACTGCCTTCCCAGGCACGCGTGTTTTCATCGTTATTGAGAATTTCCAGTTTATCCATGATGAGCATGGTTCTTAAAGGG
The DNA here is from genome assembly GCA_027071315.1 of Sulfurovum sp. GTDB lineage: Bacteria > Campylobacterota > Campylobacteria > Campylobacterales > Sulfurovaceae > Sulfurovum. The sequence continues at coordinate 49,391 of JALSUP010000193.1, read as the reverse complement.
TCATCTCCGCCTGCTGCCTGAAGTGTTTGACTTAAAGCCAAGAGTGCGGCCAGACCGAACAGTGTTTGTTTTATGTGTTTCATTATTTTATTCCTTACGCCACTACGACTTTTCTAAACATACCTGCCATGTGGTAAAGCAGGTGACAATGATAGGCCCAACCACCTTTGGCATCAACCGTCACGCGGTAGCTGATCTTTGAACCGGGTTGTACGATAATGGTGTGTTTTCGTACCAGATGGTTGTCATCTCCCGTTTCCAGGTCTGACCACATACCGTGCAGGTGCATGGGGTGGTTCATCATCGTGTCATTAATGAAGGTAATACGCAGTCGCTCTCCGTAGTGGAACTGAAGCGGCTTGGCATCGGCATACTTGATGCCGTTGATGGACCACATATAACGCTCCATGTTCCCTGTAAGATGCAAGACTATCTCTCTGTCGGGTTTTCTCTCTCTTCGTGTAGAGTAACGGTTCTTCAGGTCGGCATAGGTCAGGACCTTTCGTCCGTTATTTCTCAGTCCCACACCGGGGTCTTCAAGTCTGTATTTGGGGTCCATTGCCATCATGGTACTCTGTACTCCTTTTGCCATAGGCAGTTTGGTGATGGGGTATTTCTGCTTTTCCATAGCAGACCAGCGGTACTTTTTCATAGGCATTTTGGACATTTTCATTTTACCCTCTTTAGCCATTTTCATGCCCATGTCTGCCATGGTCAAAGCCTGTGGCTTATCCATTTTTGGTGCTTTTGCAAGCGTTGAACCTGAAGGTGTAAGTGAACCCATGGCATAGCCTGAACGTTCAATACTCTGGGCAAAAATAGCATAGGCTTTGTTGGATCTTGGCTGTACGATGACATCGTAAGTCTCAGCCACACCTATACGGAACTCGTCAATACTTACCGGTTTAATGTGGTTTCCGTCTGCTGCGACCACGGTCATCTTCAAACCGGGGATGCGTACGTCAAAAAAGCTCATAGCTGCCCCGTTAATGAAACGCAGGCGTATCTTCTCACCTTTTTTAAAGAGTGCTTTAAATTGTGTGGCAGGGTTTTTACCGTTCATCAGGTAAGTGTAGGTGTAGCCTGTGACATCGGAGAGGTCACGGTCACTCATACGCATACTGTTCCACATTTTCCTGTCAGAAAAAGCATTACCTAAACCTTTTTTCTTAACTTCAGAGAAGAAGTCCCCTACGGTACGCTGGTTAAAGTTGTAGTAGTCACTGGAAAGTTTGAGTTTTCTGTAAATGGCAGAAGGCTTTTCATCACTCCAGTCGGAGAGTAACACCACATAGTCTCTGTCATAAGAGAAAGGCTCTTTTTTCTTAGGTTTAATGATAATGCTGCCATATACTCCTGTCTGTTCCTGATAGCCGGAATGGCTGTGGTACCAGTAGGTTCCATGCTGCCTGACTTTAAAACGGTAAGTAAATGTTTTCCCCGGAGGAATACCGTTAAATGAGATACCCGGTACACCATCCATTGGGGCAGGCAGAATGATGCCGTGCCAGTGAATGGAAGAAGATCTTTTAAGATGGTTCGTCACATGTAGGGTAATGGTATCACCCTCCTGCCAAACCAGTGTCGGTCCGGGAAGCTGTCCGTTGACCGTTGTTGCTACCGCGGTTTTGCCTGTCATATTGACTGTCGTGTAGTCAATGTCAAGGAAAAATTCTTTTCCTCTGAGTACACTGTTACTGCGTTTTGTTTTGGCTGTTGATTTTGCTTCTAAGTCAATGGCGGTCAGTCCCATCACAGAACCGACTGCCATCCCCTTTATAAATGTCCGTCTTTGCATCTCTTCCCCTTTTTCGTTCTATTAAATGTGTACTAGTCGTCCCAACTGTGCATGATCTGTTTTAAATTTTCAAAAAGAATATTCATATATGAAGCAAAACGCTCCTCAACATGAAATGTCGTCATAATCTCATCTAGCCCAATGGTAGAGAGTACAGTCTGTCCCTTTTCCTGATAAACCGAGATACGACAAGGAAGATAAACTGAAATTTCTGAATCATACTCCAATGCCTGCTGTGCCCCTGCCGGATTACAAAGTTCAAAGACGCTAATGTCTTTTTCTATAGGAAAGCCTTTCCCTTTTAAAATTTTTTTGAATTCATAAGTATTTAAGAGACCAAAACCTACTTCTTTTGCTTTGGCTTCAAGTTCTTCTTTAACAGTTTCAAGTGTGGCGCTGCTTGTAATTGTGTAAATCATCTTTGACCCTTTTAAGTTTGATAGGGCTATTGTACTCAAAGTACGTGCATAAAGTGTGCATATAAAATAATGTGGATTTTGTGAAATAAAATAGTAGAAATGAAGGAGAGAGCAGTGCCTACAGCACTGCTTTGTGTAAAAAAAGGAAGTTTATTTCCCTCCGCATTTACCTGCCTGACACTTCATGGCACTCTCTTTTTTAGGTGCTTTTTCTGCCATTCCGGATCCGCATTTTCCCTGACCGCATTTCATCTTTTTACCCTCATTTGCATTACAGGCCATATTCTGATCATTGGGGTCCCATTTCTCATCAAAATTGTCTACCATCCATTTTGCCACAGTATCAACATCGCTACCGCTCATTGTCTTACCAATGGCAGGCATGACACCAAACTTTTTAAGTGCCATCGGCATACATTTTGACTTCTCTGCACTCGGGTTGACAATGTAATCTTTAATGAAAGAAACCATCTGCTCTTTGTCACCCTTAAGATCAAACTTAAGCTTTGCGGAGACCTTGCTCATCGGCGGTGCTTTCATCGTCTTCATCATTTTCTCTTTCATGGACATACGTTCCTGCGGGCTCATCTGCATCATTTTCTGCTTATCCATCATTGGTTTTAGCATGTGGCAGGCTTTACAGTTCGCCTCGTAGACAGCATTGCCGTCACTGTTCGCTGAAAGTGTGAGCGTACTGAACAGCAGCAGTGCCGCTGTGAGTGTTATTTTTTTCATAGGTGTATCCTTTGGTTTATTTGTTTATTATGCCTGAGAAATGTGTATTAAACATTTCTCAGAAGATTTTAACTGACGGTAAATTGTCCCATCATACCATTGTCTTCATGTTCAAGAAAGTGACAGTGGAACATATACGGGTTGGCAGCGTCTGCGGTCACATCATCATTCGGGATCTCCACAATGAATTTAAGCCTGCTGTGTGGCGGCAGATAGACCACATCTTTGTAACCTTTGTCATTTTCAGCGACCGCTGCCGGGTCATCGTCACGTGAAACGACCCTGAAGTGTGTACCGTGTATGTGGAAATTGTGGTTCATTCCCGTACCGTTAATGATCTCCCACTCTTCCACATCACCTCTGGAGAGTGCCGCATCAATACGGTTCATATTCATTGTTTTCCCGTTGATCGTAAAGGTATCCATACCACGCATTCCCAACGTGAACTGTCTGCTGTTCGTTGCTGTAGGTACAGGGTCAAGTGTGGTCAGTACCGCCGGTAACGTGGTACTTGCCGTGGCACTTTTAGAGACATTGACCGTCAGGAAAGTCTGACTGTGCATGAAGTCATAAAGGGTGAACTCAGCATCCATATCGTCAGTGAAATCCACAACGATCTCGGCACGTTCTCCCGGAGAGAGCAGGAGACGGTTCATCTCTATAGGTTCTTCAAGGAAGGCATTGTCCGTAGCGATCTGCTTAAAACTTTTGGCATTACGGAAACCCAGGTCATACATGGTCGAATTCGAACCGTTCAAAATACGGAAACGAATCTCTTTGTTTTCCGCATCGAATACAGGGGAGATGGCACCGTTGGTAATGAAAGTATCGCCCACATAACCCATATCGAGCTGATCCATACTTGGATCATAGACGATCTTTCTTCTGTCCGCAGAGAAGAAACGGTCCTGCAGTACCAAAGGTATATCATCTACTCCGTAACGCTTTGGAATGTCCAGACTGCGTGACTCATCATCTTCAATGATGAGCATACCCGCCAGTCCCTGATAGACATGCGGTGCTGTTTGATGCAGGTAGTGCGGGTGGTACCAGTTGGTACAGGCTGTCTGGTCAACGGTGTATTTTGCAGACCATGTTCCACCTACGGCTATGGGCTGGTGTGCCGTACCGTCCATTTCACCTGGCAGATGCATACCGTGTCCGTGCATGGTCGTTTCAACAGAAAGTTTGTTCGTATAGTTCAAAGAAACCTTGTCACCTCTTGTCAATAACAACGTTGGCCCGAGGTAAGTACTGTCTATGGCATAGGTATTTGTTTTCACGCCTTCAAAAAAGGTATGCTGTGACTCTATAATATTGAGGTCATAATGTTTAACACCCGCTCTTTCAACCGGAAGTTTCAATTCCGGAATAGGCAGGGCATTCGCAGTCTCTTCACCAGGAGGGGTATCGCCTCCCCCACCTCCGGGATTTGTTCCACCATCGCTGCATCCTGTCAGTAAATAAAGTGCTGCTGCTCCACTTAATGTTAAGAATTCTCTTCTGTTCTTCATTGTTTTCTCCTTTAAATATGTAGAAGAATTATAGTTTTAAAGTGTGCATGAAGTGTGCATACAACTTGCACACTCCATGCACACAGTTCTCTTATAATGCGGATGTACAGAGAGACGAACCTCTGAAAAAACACTTTAAAGGACACACGATGAAAAAAGTAATTTTAGCGAGTTTATTGACTATAGGACTGGTATATGCAAATTCTGCAGCCACAGAGTTGGAGCATGCAAACAAAACAGCCACAGGTGCTGACAGTTTTGCAGGAGATATGTCAAAAATGAAAGCTGCCGGAAAATGTAATGCAGACCAGAGCGGAAAGATGAAAGCAAAAATGAAAAAGTCGGCAAAAAAGCCGACCAAAGCAGAGCTTGAATTGGAACATGCAAACAAACTTTCTACAGGTGCTGACAGTGCTCAGGGTAACATGAAGAACATGAAAGCCCAGGGTAAATGTAACAGCGGAAAGTAATTTCCGGACATATTCCTTCCCAAACAATTGTTCAGTGACAGTCTCCTCCGGCTGTCACTTCCTTCCTCATTCCACTTTACACAACAATAAACTGTCCCATCATACCGTTATCTTCATGTTCAAGAAAATGACAATGATACATGTATGGCGCAGAAGCGTCCGTGGTATAGTCTGTCATTTTTACCAGTAATTTCACCCTCTCATTTCCCTGAAGATACACAACATCCTTGTAGCCTTTTTCATTGTTACGTACATTGGCAGCACTGCCGTTACGCTCTATGACCCTAAAGTGCGTAGCATGAATATGGAAATTGTGGTCCATCCCCATTTTGTTTGTCACGTCCCATATCTCAACATCTCCCAGAGGGACGGTTTCATTAATAAACATCATATCCATCTCTCTTCTGTTAATGGTAAAGATACCGCCTGTCATTTCCAGCGTGAACGGCCGTGTTCTGACAGCAAGTGAAGCATCTACCGGTTCAAGCGCAGCCAGCGTTGAGGGAACAGCCGTAAATTCTGTTGCATCATTACTGACATTGATGGTCAAAAACGTTTGATCATTTCTGTATTCATGCAGGGTAAAAGAACTTCCCTTTTCATCTGTAAGGTCAACAACGATCTCCGCACGTTCTCCCGGTGAAAGAACCAGCCTGCTCATACTGACCGGACTTTCGAGTAAAGAGTTGTCTCCACCGATCTGCTTAAAGACAATGTCATTACTGAATCCCAGATCATACACTGTAGAGTTTGAACCGTTTAAGACACGGAAACGTATCTCTTTGTCTTCGGCTTCAAAGGTGGGGTTGATGGCACCATTGGCTATGAAAACATTTCCTACGTACCCCATTCTTAACTCCATAGTTGAGGGGGAGTAGTCAAGACGCGTTTTATCGGCTGAGAAAAATCTGTCCTGCAGCACCAGAGGAATATCATCTATCCCGTAACGGTTTGGCAGATCAAGTGCTTTGATCTCATCATCTTCAATAATGATCATACCGGCAAGCCCCTGATAGACATGGGGTGCTGTTTTATGCATATAGTGCGGGTGATACCAGTTGGTACAGGCATTCTGGTCAACGCTGTATTGTGCAGACCAGGTAGCACCTACTGCAATGGGCTGGTGTGCTGTACCGTCCATATTGCCGGGGACATGCATACCGTGACCATGCATGGTCGTTTCTTCCTGAAGTCTGTTGCTGAAGTTAAGTGAAACATCTTCACCATTTTCCAAAAGCAGTGTCGGCCCCAGGTAAGTACTGTCTATGGCATAGGTATTTGTCTTCACACCTTCAAAAAATTCATGCTCTGCCTCAACAATATTTAGGTCATAATGATTCACACCACTTCTCTCTGTTCCTTTAATAAGTTCAGGAATAGGCAGAGTACCTTTTTTTACGGGTGTATCGTCACTGGGATTATCCCCTCCGCCCGACATACCGTTGTCACCTCCCGATCCACCACCACATCCTGTCAATACCCAAAGTGCGGTAATAGAACTCATTGTAATAAATGTTCTTCTTTTCATCAGAAAACCCCTTATTTTTTTTAATGTCTATCTATTATAGACCTGAAGTGTGAAATAAGTGTGAAGTCATGGATTCACAGAAGCATGTTGTTTTCTGTCGGGCAGTATCACATGCACACACTATGCACGCTTTCGCACTATCATAAGAAAAATAGATAAGAAAAAGAGAAAGGATCCATAATGAATGAAGAGAAACAAGAGTGTGAAAGCTGTAGACCACTCATAAAAAACATTTATACACCTGATGATCATGAAGCACATGAACATACACACCATAGCGATCATCATAAAGTGACACATGGCTCTGCTGTCTATACCTGCCCCATGCATCCTGAAATTCAGCAGGAGGGTCCGGGGAACTGTCCCATTTGCGGGATGGCACTTGAGCCAATGATCGCAGAGGCAGAAGAAGCAGAAAATGCAGAACTTCTCGACATGAGCAGACGTTTTAAAATCAGTACTGCTTTGGCACTGCCTGTATTTCTATTGGCTATAATAGCGGATCTTGCACCGAACCTGCTCCCTGCATGGCTCTCCATGTCCATGGTCCAATGGATAGAGTTTGCACTGGCAACACCCGTCGTACTCTGGGGTGGCTGGCCTTTTTATGTCAAAGGCTATCAGTCAGTTAAAACGTGGAACCTCAACATGTTCACGCTCATTGCTTTGGGTGTGGGCGCTGCATGGACATACAGTATGGTGGCACTTCTCCTCCCTGACATCTTTCCGCCAAAAATGCAGCTGGACGGCGGTCTGGTGCATGTCTATTTTGAAGCCGCAGCAGTCATTGTGGCCTTAGTGCTCTTGGGTCAGGTACTCGAACTCCGTGCCCGTTCGCAAACCAACACAGCCATACAGGCACTGCTCGGACTCGCTCCCAACACGGCACGCATTGTCAGAGAGGACGGAAGCGAAGAGGACATTGCTCTTGAAGAAGTCAAAGTGGGCGACATACTGCGCATACGTCCGGGTGACAAAATACCCGTGGACGGGGTCGTCACAGAAGGGGAAAGTAACATCGATGAATCCATGGTCACGGGAGAGCCTGTGACCGTGGCTAAAAAATCGGGTGACACAGTCATAGGGGCTACCGTCAATGCGACAGGTTCCCTGCTCATAGAAGCACAAAAAGTCGGTGCCGATACCCTGCTCTCGCAGATCGTCAATATGGTAGCACAGGCACAGCGTTCACGTGCACCCATACAGAAACTGGCAGACCTTGTCTCCAGCTATTTTGTACCCATCGTTGTCCTCATAGCCATACTTGCCTTTATAGGTTGGTATTTTTTTGGCCCTGAGCCCCGTCTTGCCTATGCCATCGTTTCGGCAGTTGCTGTGCTCATCATTGCCTGTCCCTGTGCGCTTGGGCTGGCAACCCCTGTCTCCATTATGGTCGGTACGGGGAAAGGGGCCTCTATGGGTGTGCTCATCAAAAATGCGGAAGCCCTGGAGATACTTGAAAAAGTCGATACCCTCGTGGTGGACAAAACCGGGACACTCACAGAAGGTGCTCCTAAACTTGTCACCGTCAAAGTACTGGAAGGTGTCGATGAAGCGCTGTTCTTAAGTGCCGTTGCCTCTTTGGAAAAAGCAAGTGAACACCCTTTGGCAGAAGCCATCGTTGAGGGTGCTAAAGAGAGAGGTCTGACGCTGGAAAAAACAGACAATTTCAACTCTGTCACAGGTCAGGGTGTCACCGGAGAGGTCAATGGTCTCTCTGTTGCCATAGGGAACTACAAACTGATGGAAGCACTCCACATTGATGCCTCTGCCCTCTCCTCTTTGTCTGAAACCTACCGAAAAGAGGGACAGACCGTCATGCTCATAGCCCTTGAAGGAAAAGCAGCCGGTATTTTGGGTGTGATGGATCCTATTAAAGAGAGTACGGCTGAAGCTATTCATGCTCTGCATGAAGAAGGTATAGAAGTTGTGATGCTCACAGGAGACAATGAAACCACTGCCAAAGCCGTGGCTGACACACTTGGCATCGACAGGGTTCAGGCGGAAGTCTCTCCCGAAGAGAAAGCCAAAGTTGTCATAGCACTTCAAAAAGAGGGTAAACAGGTTGCCATGGCAGGAGACGGGGTCAACGATGCCCCTGCTCTGGCACAGGCACATGTGGGTATTGCCATGGGTACAGGTACCGATGTCGCCATGGAGAGTGCCGGAGTGACCCTGGTCAAAGGGGATCTTACCGGTATCGTCAGAGCCATCAAACTCAGCCGTGCCACCATGGGGAACATACGACAGAACCTCTTTTTTGCCTTCATTTATAATGCCTTGGGCGTTCCGGTGGCCGCCGGTGTGCTCTACCCCTTCTTTGGCATACTGCTCTCCCCGGTCATTGCTGCGGCAGCCATGAGTTTTTCATCGGTTTCGGTCATTAGCAATTCACTGCGGCTTAAAAATGTAAAATTATAGACGACTATAGTAAAATACAACAGAAACAAAAGGGAAACAGATGAAAATACTACTTATGGAAGACGATCCGGTCCTGGGGGACATCGTCACGGACTATCTGCAGCAATACTACACCACACACCGGGCTTTTGACTCAGAAGAGGCACAGGAGTTCATAGATGATGAGTCTTATGACCTTTTTATCTTCGACATTAATGTTCCGGGTAAAAGCGGTATTGAACTGCTCGAAGAGCTTAGGTCTTTTAACGATACCACTCCGGCCATCATCATCACTGCCTATGAAGACACAAAGCATCTCAAAGAGAGTTTCGATGTCGGGGCACATGACTACATTCGCAAACCTTTTGAGCTTGAAGAGCTGAGACTGCGCATAGAAAAGAGTAAAGTGCTCTTCCACATAGAGCAGGACAAACCAGTCAAACTCACAGAAAAACTCACTTACTTTCCAAAAAAGCACATCGTTTCTGACGGTACGAACGAAACAGCCCTTCGACCCAAAGAGTGTGAAATGCTGGAGTATTTCATTGCCCATCCTCAAAGGCTCATTTCACAGGAGGAGCTGGTACAGAATATTTGGGAGTTTGATGCCCTGCCAAGCGATGCCACCCTGCGCTCCTACATACGAAACCTGCGTGAAGTCATAGGAAACGAAAAGATCATCACACAAAGAGGCTTAGGCTACCGCTATGAATGATCTCGAAAAGAAATCCTTTTACTCTTTTCTGGGGCTCTACATTGTCTCTTCCTTCTTTTTTATCTCCCTCATAGGATTTTGGTACTACACAGCACAGGCACACTCCCTGGAAAATGAAATACACTATAGACTCGAACACCTGGCAGACAAAAAATCGGGTGAGATCATCATGGCACATATGCATGGCATGCCGCTTAAAGAGTTTGAAATACCCAAAGATATCTCTCTGGCACTCATAGACACCAAAGGAGAAGTGGTTGAAGGCAGACTTGTCAAGAAGGACATCACAGTAAAACCTGGCTATTTCAAAACGGATGGCTACAACATTCTCATTTCCGATGCTCCCCGTGAACACTTAAATGTCGCCTACGTGGTCGTGCAGTCAGACACACTTCAGGGACAGCTCCAAAACCTCAAACAAAATGTACTGCTTGCACTCGGACTTGTACTTGCAGCCGTCATGCTCATAGCCTGGATGCTCTCCAAACTTTTTTTACGCCCGGTACAGCAGAGAGTCGCACAGATAGAACGTTTCATCAATGATATTACCCATGAGCTCAACACACCCATCACGTCACTTACCATGACTGCCGATCAAGCCTTGAAAACAGGTGCCTGTACGCCCAAAATGATGAACAATGTCTCCATCTCGACCAAACAGCTTTATGACATTTACCGCTCTTTGACCTACCTCAACTTTAGTGAGAGAAAAGAGGTCTCAGAACCGCTTGATGTCAAAACAGTTTTGGAAGAGAGTGTCGCTTACTACAGACCTCTGGCAGACATTAAACGTATTCACTTTGATGTCACGGTAGAAGAGACACAATGCATCGTCTCCAAGTCACAGCTGACCCTGCTTTTTGGTAACCTCATCAGTAATGCCATTAAGTACTCTTCTCCACGATCGACGGTGAGCATTTCACTAGAGGGAAGAGTACTAACCATCCGCGATGAGGGTATTGGTATTGAAAAAGAGAAACAGAAAGAAATCTTTGAAAAGTTCAAACGGGGCACAAGCTACTCAGGTGGGTTTGGTGTGGGCTTGAACATTGTCAAACACATTTGCGAGGAACACAACATTCAAATAGCACTCAATTCCGAACTGGGAGAAGGAAGCACTTTCACCTTGCGTTTTCCCTGATCTTCAGGGAGAAAATGCTGTACTCACACTTCACTCACACTTTTAGAGTAAGATACCTGTAAAATAAGCTTGGAAAACAAGCTCAAAGCTCTTTTCGTTAAAATACAGCACTATAAAAAGGAGAAGCCATGCACAAGAGAGTCATACAACTTATACTTTTAATCTCACTCTCCTTCAACATTGCGCATGCTTCTATTATTGCTTCTCATGACCAATGTCATCAGGAAAATGCCAATGAATATGTACAGGAGCAGGCAGGAAGTCAGGAGTGCAATGACCTTTGCGACATTCACCACTTTTTTCATATGTCAGCCATTATGACCTTAACAGACACGTTTAACACACTGTCACTCTATAGTGAATTACCAAAAACAACACTTTTAAGCTACCACCCACCTTTTAAAGAGACAGAAAACAAACCCCCTATAGCCTAACACCCGTTCTTTCACCCTAGTTCTCTTTTAGGAACGACAGCATTTTACATATCACCATTTTAAGGATACACCATGATGAAAACCATCATAATTTTTTTCACTCTCTCGCTTACCCTTTTTGGAATGAGCTATAAGGAGTTCAAACGCTATACGCTTAAGAACTCCAACATACTGAAGAGTCAGACATTAACGTTGCAGACTGCCCAGCAGCAAAACAACATTCTGCTCAGAACAAGCAACCCTACCCTCAATGTTGAAGCATCAAACTTCGACCTGAAAACGGGTGGTAATACTTTAGGCTACTCTGTCTCCGCTTCCCAGACCATTCGTACAGGGTCTTACATGAACGGCCTACAAAACAAAGCCTATGCTTCCACACTTTTAAGCAAAGCCTTTGTCACTCAGGGACGTGCCGGTTACCTCAAAGCCCTTGAAGGACTCTACACCCAATATGTCTATGAGAACAAACTGCTCTCTTTGTTACAGCAGGAGTACACACTCTCAAACAGAGTGACTCAAATGGTCAAAGAGCGTTACACAAGTGGTTCTGAAAACAAAGTTGCCTACCTTCAGGCACGTACAGAAACACTGACACTCAAAACACAGATGTACACGACCAAGCAGCAGCAGAGCAACCTTTACTACCAACTGCTTGCCATCGCAGGAGTGAGCAAATCAGGTAGCAATAAAAAAGTCTCTCTGGAAAAACGCTTCATCTACTCTGTCTCTTCCAAAACGAAGAGCAGCAGCAGACTGAGCCCGAAGCAGCAGCTCATGAATGCACAGGAGAAAATTTACCAGAGTGACCTGGCAATGAACCAGAGTTCATTTCGAAACTATGATGTCTATGCCGGTATGGACAAAGAACCGGACCAGTCCATCTTGCGTTTTGGAGTGAATATACCACTTTCCATTCACAATGACAGAAGTGAAGAGCGTATGCTGGCAAAACTCAAAATGCAGCAGACACAGTTGGACAAAAAACAGCTGAACATCAACACAGGTTCCCAAAAACAGATGATCAAAGCAGGTATTCGTGAGCTTTCTGCCCAATACCATGCACTCAATACCTTACAGAAAGAGCAGCAGGAACTTACGACTTTGCTGCAAGAAGGTTACAAGATCGCCAAAGGTTCGCTCTTCCAGTTGATGACAGCGAAAAACAAACTCATTCAAACCAGAAAAGCCCTGCTTCAAACACAAAAGATCATTAACGATCAAAAAATAGAATTACGTTTTTTACAAGGAGACTACAATGACTAAACTTACCTCTTCACTACTCCCTTTGGTACTACTGCCGATCTTCGCTTTGGCAGACCAGATCACGATGGCACATGCCGTCAAAAAACCTTTGGGGAAGATCGTCCGTACCAATGCACAGATCACCCAGCTTTCAGACCAGAAACAGAAGATCGTTTCAAGACTTCCGGGACATGTCGAAAAATATTTCGTCACTACAGGACAACAGGTAAAAAAAGGAGACAAGGTAGCGCTCATAGAGTCTATAGCACTCTCTAAAATGTCTGCGACCTATGTGGCTCTGAGACAACAGGCAAAAGCAGCCAGAGAGCAGCTTTCTACAGCAAAAAGTCTCTATAAAAAAGGACTGACTTCCCAAAATGATCTCAATCAGATGATCATAGAGATCGAAGATGTGCTTTCCAGACAAAGTGCTTTGGCATCGCAAATGCAGTCACTGGGGATCAAAGCTTCAGAACTGACCACAGCAACAGATCAGCTTACGCTTTATGCACATGCTGACGGTATTGTCGGACAGATCTTCGTACCGCTGCACTCCAATGTCAATGCCGAAGATCCACTCATGTCCATTGTCAACCAGAGTGCCTACTATGCCATTGCCTACCTCGGTATGGACGATGCTATGAAGGTGGACCAGAAAACAACAGGTTTTGTAAGTGTCGCAGGTAAAAAATACCCTGCACACTTTGTTCAACTGCTTCCAACCATAGACGAAGAGACACAGCGTGCAAAAGTACTTTTCATGATGATAAAAAACCCAAAAAATATGCTTATCAATGCCTTTACAGAGATGGATATCTCTCTGGCACCTTTTACAGAAGCTGTGATGGTTAAAAAATCTTCCCTTTCACTCTTTCAGGGAGAATGGGTTGTCTTTACCGAAACAGAACATAAAGGTGAAGAGCACGAAGCTGAAGAGGCACACGGTCATGATGAACATGAGAGTGCCCATGAGCATGAAGAGGACCATGATGAAGCCCATGAAGAAGGTGAAGAGCATGAGGGTCACGGTGGTCACGAAGAGCATGAAGAAGCACCTTATGCACCAAAAGTCGTGAAGATCATTGCCTATAACGGTGATGAAGTTGCGGTTGAAGGCATTAAAGCAGGAGAAGAGTATGTGAGTGACGGGGTTTACTTTGTAAAGTCTATGATCCTCAAATCTTCCCTTGGCGAGCATGGTCACTAGGGGCAGCATATGAAAAAGTTTTTTGAAATACTGATACAGTATAAATTTTTAGTCTTAGCCCTTTTTATTGCTATATCCGGTTTCGGATACAAAGCCTACCAGGACATCCCTGTCGATGCCTTTCCTGATATTACACCCAAGCAGGTCGTCATCTATACAGAGAGTTCCGGAAACTCGGCGGAAGACATTGAAAAGCTCATCACCTACCCCATAGAAGCGGCCATGTCCGGTCTGCCGGGCGTGAAGATGATACTCTCCAACTCTATCTTCGGACTCTCTTATGTCTCCATCTTCTTTGAAGATGACTATGACACTTACCTGCTCAGACAGCTTGTAACAGAGCGTCTCAATACGGTTGACATTCCCAAAGGCTGGGGAACACCTGTTATGGGTCCTAACACCACAGGACTTGGACAGGTTCTCTGGTATGCACTTAAAGATGAGAAAAAACAGTTTTCTGCCTCTCAGCTCAGAAGTATTCATGAATACACCGTGACACCTATGCTCAAAGCCGTTGACGGTGTCGAAGAGGTCATTACCTGGGGTGGTTTTGAGAAGCAGTATAACGTACTCATAGATCCTAAAAAACTCCAGTCTGTCGATGTGACTTATAATGAAATCGTCGAAGCAATGGAGAAAAGTAATCAGTCTGTGGGTGGTCAATACCTGGAGTTCAACAAAGAGCAGTACCTCATACGTGGTGCCGGTCTTTACGATACTTTGGACGACATCCGCAATACCGTCATCCGTACCAAAAATGCCAAAGCAGTGACCATTAAAGATGTGGCTACCGTACAGGAAGGCAAAGCCCCCCGTTTTGGTGCAGTCAGCATTGACGGAAAAGAGCGTGTCTTTGGTATGGTACTACAGCGTTCAGGTACCAATGCTGCCAAAGTGGTTGAGTCCATTAAAGAAAAAATAGGACTGGTCGATGCTGCTCTACCGGCAGGCGTCTCTCTGGAGATCGTCTATGACAGAACGGAGATCACCCACAAAGCGGTCAATACCATGACCTTTGCACTCCTGACCGGGTCTATTCTTGTCGCCATCGTGCTCTTTCTGTTCCTCTTTGAGTTACGTTCAGCTTTTATTGTCATCCTCTCTCTGCCGGTTTCTCTGCTTATTGCATTTTTACTCATGCAGGAGTATGGCATTTCAGCCAACCTCATGTCGCTTTCAGGACTTGCCATTGCCATTGGTATGATCGTGGACGGTACCATTGTTGTGGTGGAGAACTCTTTCCGACTCTTGCACGATAACCCTAAAATGTCACGTGCCGAAGTCATTGCCGAAGCCACAGCAGAAGTTGCCAAACCGGTACTTTTTGCCCTGCTTATCATTGCCGTGGTGTTCATTCCATTGCTTAGTCTCGAAGGCTTGGCAGGAAAGCTCTATACGCCAATGGCCATTGACATCGTTTATGTGATGCTTGGTTCTTTAGCCGTTGCACTTTTACTGGTACCGGTACTTTCATTTATGCTTTTGAAACAGGGGAAGCACTCAAACTCTCCGCTCATGAATGCCATTAAATCTTTCTATACTCCTATGCTCAATTTTGCACTTCACAATGCGAAGAAGCTGGTGGGTATTACCTTCCTCATTTTCTTCCTGCTCGCGGGACTGCTTACACAGCAGGGGCGTGAATTTATGCCCAAGCTGAATGAAGAAACCATCATGTACCGTGTCATTGCCATTCCGGGAACGGCGCTCACACAGAGTGTCAACAATGCACAGGCCATTGAGAACTTCATACGTGAAACTTACCCGAAAAAAGTCCTTTCTGTCCTTTCCATGATAGGAAGAAGTGAAAAAGGTGAAACCGCACAGGCCAACTACATGGAAGTGCTTCTCACCCTGAACCCTGATTTCAAAGAGATCCCGGAACTCGACAAAGAGTTGACCGCTAAACTCAAAAAGAAGTTCAACTACCTGCAGTTCATCTCTACTCAGCCTATCGCCATGCGTATTGAAGAGTTGCTTGAAGGTGTTTCCGCAGAACTTGCCGTCAAAATTTACGGTGAAGACCAGAAGGTCATGTCAGACATCGCCACGCAAATTACACAGGTACTCAGTGGTACAGAGGGTCTGGACCATGCCGAAATCGAAACACAGCTCGGTCAGGCGCAGATCAACATTAAACCTGACTACCTTGCCCTCTCACGTTATGGACTGACTGTTGATGATGTGATGCAGGTGATTCGTTACGGAATCGGTGAAGAAGCGGTCACACAAAAGATCGAAGGGGTCAAACGTTTCGGAATCGTTGCCAAACTCAAAGATGCCAAAACAGATATTAACTCACTCAAAGAACTGCTCATCCGTTCCAACAGCGGTAAAATGGTATCACTTCAGGAAGTGTGTGACATTTCAGTCAAGCAGGGTCCTGCTTTCATTAAGCGTGTTAACCTGAACCGATACATGGTTCTCTCGATGGAAGTCGAAGACCGTGACATCGCTACCTTTGTGGCAGAAGCGGATGAGAAGATCAAAGCCAACATCAAATTGCCGGATGGGTACTACTACACCTGGGCCGGAGACTTCAAGAATATGGAAGAGGCCACAGCAACATTGGCGCTGATCATCCCGATCACCCTGCTTTTGATCACCCTGCTTCTCTACACAGCATTTAACTCATTCAAGAAAGCCTTCCTTATTCTTCTTGGTGTACCACTGGGAATGATCGGTGGAATTGTGAGTCTGTTGCTAAGTGGTGAATACCTCTCTGTTTCAGCCATCGTCGGGTTCATTGCCATCTTTGCCATCGCTATTTTGAACGGGATCGTCCTCGTCTCATTCATTGATGAGTTAAGAAAAAAATTCCCAACCATTAAAACGGTCGATCTTGTCAAAGATGCCACACTGTTACGTCTCAGACCGGTACTCATGACAGCCTTTACCACCCTCTTTGGTATCCTGCCGCTGCTCTTCGCCACAGGCGTAGGTTCCGAGATACAGTATCCATTATCAGTGGTCGTCACCGGAGGGATCATCTCTTCAACGATCTTGACACTGTTGGTTTTACCAGGACTCTATGTACTCTTTTTTCAAAAAGAGGAAAAATAACGGATGATAAAAACATCAAAATTTAAAAATAAAAGGAAATAACATGCAAAGACGAAAATTTTTAGGACTTACCAGCATTACAGCCTTATCGCTCATTATCGGTACAAACAAAACTCAGGCAGCAGAAGCTCTGAACCAGGCATTGCCCATTCCTGAGCTTATTACGCCAACTGATATCAATGGTATAAAACATTTTGATCTGGATATTCAGGTGGCACAACATGAATTTTATGCCGGTATTATGACTGAAACCTATTCTATCAGCAGTACCTACCTCGGACCGACACTTCTACTCACCAATGGTGACAAAGTGTCACTTAACTACACCAATATGCTGCCGGAAGAGACCACCATGCACGGACACGGTATGCACGTCCCCGGAGAGATGGACGGAACGGCACACCAGCCCATTGCCGTTGGCAGTACCTGGTCGGCAAAATACACGGTGAACCAAAGAGCCTGTATGAACTGGTATCACCCGCACTATATGCATAAAACAGCACCCCATGTTTATCAGGGTCTGGCAGGGTGTATCATTATTGAAGATGATGAGAGTAGAGCATTGGATGTACCACAGCGTTATGGGATAGATGACATTCCTCTGGTACTTCAGGACCGTTTCTTTTCAGCAGATAAAACCTCTTTGGTCTATAACCCAAGCAGAAGACAGATCAACATGGGGTATATTGGTGATACTTTCATTGCCAATGGTGCCATTGAACCGACCTTTGAAGCAGAAGCAAAAGAGCTGCGTATCCGTCTTTTAAATGGTTCAAACTCAACCATGTACAATCTTGGATTTACAAACGGAAAAGTCTTTAAACAGATCGCCACAGACAATGCCTTCCTCGAATCACCTGTTTCTATGTCAAAGATCGTGCTTTCTCCGGGTGAAAGAGCAGAGATCGTGGTTGACCTTACAAATGACATGGGAAGTGCTTTGGTTTTAAAAGAGTTTAACTATAACAAGACATTCCTCACCGTCAATGTCAGTAAAGAAGCCACAGATATTACAACAACACCCAACCACTTAACGACGCTTGATGCTATTGAGACACCTACAGTACAAAGAGTATTCAGATTGGGAATGAATCGTGGAGAGTTTACCATTAACGGTAAATCTATGGATATGATGCGTATCGACGAACGTTTAAAACTCAATGAAGTAGAAGAGTGGGAGATCATTAACGACATGGGAATGAACCACAACTTCCACATTCATGCGACACACTTCCGTGTCATTTCAAGAAACGGGTCTGCGGCACAGGTAAGAGCCAATGAAAAAGGCTATAAAGATGTGGTACATCTAGCAGGTAATGAGCGTGTAAAATTCATTGTTAAAATGACAGATGTTACAGCAGATGATGCCAACCCGTACATGTTCCACTGTCACTTTCTTGAACATGAAGACAATGGTATGATGGGGCAGTTTACGGTTGAAGGCAATACGAATACATCATTCTTTCCATCAATATATAATTTATTATTCTAACATCGTATAGAGTCATTTATGAAGGCACTTTTCACTGAGAGATGCCTTCATTGATCCATTCTCCCCCTTACATTTTGTTATAATACCACTACATTAAACCAAGGAAAATCATGTTCGGAAACTTAAGATCCCTTGCTATCTCAGGAAAAGACAATGTTGTTTCTATGGCCATTAAAGGCATCGTCAATCACAAACTTTCACAAAAAAAAGAAGCCAAAGGTGCCAAACTGGACGCACTTGACATAGATTCTGAAAAAAAGAATATCAGCGTGATCCTCACGCTGCCGGAACTTTCAGAGCCTCTGACCATGGAAATAAAAAATTATAAAATTACTGCCGATAAAAAGAACCATTTTCTGGAAGTAGAAGAGATCATTAAATCTCAGGAGTGGGGAAATCATTATATAGACGGGAAACGCTATAAGATCCCGCCGGAAGTCGTAAAGGTGGCGGAAGCTATTTTGTAGACTAATAGAGTCTGTCAAGTACTTTTTGGATCTTGCTTTGTGCTCTGTGCAAGAAGAGACTGCTCTTGCCGGAAAGCTTACCCTCTTCCGACATTGGAATGGACATGAAGTCTTTGATCGCTGTGATCAACTCTTCGGTATCCTGCATTTCAATATTCGATTTGTGATGGAAATCTGATGTTTCAATTTTATCATTTTCCACATGTGAGATCCTCAACAACTTCGCTTTTTGCTCATTCAGGATCACCTGATAAAGGTTCAGGGTATTGATGGATTCATTGATATAGGCATCCACTTTGTCCATCTCCTCTTTACAAGAGCCTTTCTGCAGGCTATATGCTTCTGCCGCTTCAAGCTGAGCCTTTGCCATACGCATATTGCTGTTTGCTCTTATACTGACCCTTATACTATAGACGATCCACATGACCAACAGCACCGTTACAGCGATAATCGTTCCTCCTACAGGAGGATTGTCCGCCATACCGACAAGACCGGCATACCATGTCATCACCGGCTTGAGTGCTTCAGGTGAAAGAATGTGTGAGACATACAGCGTAATACCCAGTTTCGCGGCAGCCGTGTATACCATGCCCATAAAAGTGATCGCACCTACGATCAGAGCCAGAATAAATCCGGTGAATCCACCGCCGGAAACATTCTGTATCTGAATGGGTTCTAACTCCTCTTTTGGCTCAAATACCACCAAGTCTTCTTCTATTTCAACACTCTGTTCAGCTTCATAGCCAAGACTTTTGAGCAGTGCTTCACTCTCATCAAGTCCATTCTTTTTGAGATTTTCTTTTGCATTTTCATACTCTTTCAGGTCAGAGGCGAGCAGGAGTTTACACTCCTCCAGTTGTGCTTCTGAATCTTCCACAATACTTCTGGCCTGCTCCACCAATGCTTTCGCTTCATCATGTTTACTCAGTTTCTCGATCTTTTCATCAAACTCTTCTGCTAGTTCTTCAACTTCTTCTTCGAGTGCTACTGCTTCCTCTTCCACTTTTTCAACCACTTCTTCACCCAGCTCTTCAGCTTTCTCTTCAAGTGCTTCCACTTCCTCTTCTACCGTGTTAACAAACGATTCGGATTCAGATACTTCGGTACTCTTCTCTTCAAGATTTTCTACGCTTTCAGGTTGTTCTTTCATTGTATATCCTTATAAAAGTTATTCTCATACTACTATTCTATCAAAAAATTTCATTAATTTTTTAATATACATCAAGAATTTTAAAAATTTTCTGATTTTATAGGAAGGATAATAAATTTATGCACGTTATGCACTCTTGCGAAGTGACTGTTTACGTCTCTTTATGACCTTCTCTATTCTATTTTGTGCCCGCAGCAGATAAAGACCGCTTTTTGCCGATAACTTTCCCTCATCTGACATGGGCACTGCCATAAAGTCTTTAATATAATTGATCAACTGCTGTGTCAACTGCATCACTCTTACCGATTGTGGTTCAAAGTTAGCGCTTGCAACATTCTCTCTTTCTGCATGTAAAATAGCTTTAAGTCTCTCTTGCTGCTCTGTTAAGACATCTTGATACAAAGCAAGTGTCTCTATGGCTTTGGCAATAAAACTGTCCAGTCTCTTCATCTGTTCCTGACAACTCACTTTACGGTCACAGTAAAACTCTGCAGATTTCAACTGCTCTTTTGCCAACTCTAAATTACGGTTCTCTTTAAACGCCACATACCCTGTGTATGTTTTCCACATAAGCAGTGCCAACAGTGCCAGGAGCAAGCCTCCTGAAAGCATCGGTCTGTCGTCCAAGCCTATAAATGAAGCATACCAGTTCAAGATCGGTATAACCAGTTCACCCACAGGTACATTGCTAAGATCGTTAATTTCAAGTTGATGGATACCCAGAAAAACCACAGCTGCAAAAGCAAACAGGCCAACCACAACAGAGAGAAGCATTCCTGTTAATTTCCCACTTGAAAGTTCTTCTATCTGCAGGCTCTCGTCATTGCCTTTGGGTTCAAAGACCACCATGTCTCTGTCAAGTTCTGTCTTGGCATCAGGAATATAACAGAGTTGCGAAAGTAAAAATTCACAGGCATCCAGACCGTTTTCATGTAAGGATTTCTTGGCTTCTTCATACTCTTTGAGGTCTTTTTCAAACAATACCCGACAGGAATCCATCTGATTTTCAACATCATTCACGAGGAATCTTGCTTTTTTAACCAACAGCTTTGCCGCATCACTCTTTTTAATATTTTCAATATGCTCATCGATCGATGATGGTTTTTTGACCTTTTCAGGACGGTTTACATCTGCACTGTGCTGTGACACTGGACTTACATATTCAGGTGTATCAATATTTCTTCCCATTTTTCTTCCCACTCACTTCATCCAAATTATACGTTAAAAGAGCCTTACTCTTTCATTAATTGACTATTATAATATAATTTATCAAAATTTTCTATTATTATTTAAAATAAAGGTGTTTTCTAAATCAAATTCTCAAAACTCTTGGCTATAATCTGTTAAAAATATATGGGATCCAAAAGCGGTCCAAAGAGGATATTTATGGGCATTTTAGTTGCACTTCTGGTTTTATCGGTACTCATTTTCTTTCATGAACTTGGACACTTTACTGCGGCACGTTATTTTGGTGTGCAGGTAGATGTTTTCAGTATAGGATTCGGTAAACGTCTCTGGACAAAAAAGATCGGAAAGACCGAATGGAGCCTCTCTGCCATCCCTCTTGGAGGCTATGTCAAAATGAAAGGTCAGGACGATACCGATCCCACAAATATCTCTTACGATGATGACTCTTACAACACAAAAAAACCCTGGCAGCGTATTGTTATTTTACTGGCTGGTCCTTTTGCGAACTTCCTCATGGCATTCTTCCTCTATTTGGCTATTTCCTACATGGGTGTTCCGAAACTACTCACTTATGTAGATAAAGTCACCAAAGATGCGCCCGCCTATGTCGCAGGCATACAAAATGAAGACAAGATCATGCAGATCAATGGTCACAACACAACATACTGGGAGCAGATAGGAAAAGCGATCAATGAGAGTGAAGGCCCTATCACTATTGTCGTTGAGAGAAAAAACATGCTGCACACCTTACAGCTTGAACCCAAAGTCATAGAAGACCAGAATGTCTTTGGAGAGAAGATCACTCGTAAGATCATAGGTATCACCCCTCTTCCCAAACAAACAACTGTACACTACGGTTTTATAGACGGATTCACTTATGCCTGGGATGAAACAGTGAAAGCTTCTACTCTCATCTTCCAGTCGGTGCAAAAACTTATTACAGGCGTGGTATCGGCAGACAAACTGGGCGGTATCATCACCATTGTCGATGTCACGTCACAGGCAAGCCATGCAGGTATATTGGCACTCTTTTTCTTTACGGCACTCATTTCAGTCAACCTCGGAGTACTGAACCTCATGCCTATTCCCGCATTGGACGGCGGACACATCATGTTCAACCTCTACGAAATGATCAGAGGAAAAGCACCCTCTGAAAATGCCATGTACTACATTACCCTTGTAGGTTGGGCACTCCTCATTGGATTAATGCTTTTAGGATTGTATAATGACATCAATAGATTATGGGGTTAAAGGATAAAAAATGATACTAGACAAAGAACATTTACGAAAAAATCTCGATGAAGTCATCTGGAATATTGAAGATGCACGTATTGCTGTAAGTGAGCACCACATTGTAAAGCTTGTCACCGTTGCCAAATATACAGAGATAGAGAACATTGCAACACTCTATGCACTCGGACAAAGAGCCTTCGGTGAAAACCAGGTACAGCAACTCAAAGAGCGTATGACCGAGTTAGATGAACTCCCACTAGAGTGGCACATGATCGGCTCCCTTCAAAAGAACAAGATCAACAACCTCATAGACCTGCGACCGACCCTCATGCAATCACTCGATTCACTTGTCTTGGCTGAAGAGCTCAATAAAAAACTGGAAGCCAAGTCCGGTAAAATGTCCTGCCTCCTGCAGATCAATGCCGCCAAAGAAGAGAGTAAATCGGGTGTTGCAAGTGAAGAAGCCTTTGATCTCTACCAGCAGATCAAAGAAACCTGCCCCAACATCACGCTCAAAGGGGTCATGACCATCGGTGCACATACTGAAGATACCAAGATCATACAACAGAGTTTCGAGACGACACAGGCCATTTATGAGAAGTTGGAAAAAGAGGGAGCAAGCATTTGCTCCATGGGTATGAGTTCCGATTACGCCTTAGCCATCAGATGCGGATCGAATCTGATCAGAGTGGGATCTGCCCTCTTCAAGTAAAGATTAGTGTGGGAAATTCCACCCCACGCGAAAGCAATTAGCCATTAATCACGCAACGCGTGCTCTGTCGTGGCGAACGCCCTTGAAAGCGATAGCGATTCGAGAGCCACGACGATTTTTTGCTTCGTTTTTTCTTTAGTGAAGCGAAGCGGTGACGTAGTCATCACTCTCTTTGAGAAAAAAATGAAGAGAGAAACAACACCACAATAAAAATAAGAGGGAATTTAAACAAAAGAAACAACGATGGATTCAGCCATCAAAACAACCATTATGACACTAAACTCTGACACCCCTCACAAACCCCATACAAATTAACCTGCCGTCTGTTAATTTTAAAATGTTCCTGAGAAGTCAATGCTAAAAAGACTTTATCTGTCGTACTGATGCAAGGCTTATCTTCCACCTCACCACACTCTGTACAAACGAGATGAATATGGTCAGACTTAGCAAGTTCATATTTTGGTTTTTTACCTGCAATAGGCACTTCCACCAATACCATCTTCTCAACCATTAAAATAATATTTTTATAAATAGTCGCAAGGGAGATAGAAGGATGTACTTTGATGACTTCATCATAAATATCTTCGACCGATATGTGACCGTGTTTATCGGCCACTTCCAGAATACTCATACGCTGAAATGTTGCTTTGAGACCATTCTCTTTAAGCAGTCTGGCATAATCGGTCATTTTCATCCTTTGGAATACATAAAAAAATCTACACAGTAAACTTATGTATGTATTGTTAATATTGATAAGGTGGGTAAACCCACCCTATATGACGACTAGAGGTCGCCTTCGTGTTTTGCAAGATATTCAGCAACACCTTCTGTGTCTGCTTTCATACCTTCGTCACCCTTAACCCAACCGGCAGGACAAACTTCACCATGCTCATTTGTAAACAACATTGTGTCTACCATTCTGATCATTTCGTCAATGTTTCTACCCAGTGGAAGGTCATTGATAACGGCATGTCTTACTGTACCGTCAGCATCAATAAGGAATGAACCTCTCAATGCGACTGCTTCGTCAAGAAGAACGTCATAGTCTCTGGCAATTTGCTTGGAAAGGTCAGCAACAAGTGGCATATCAACTCTTCCGATTCCACCTTCAGCGACAGGTGTTTCTCTCCATGCAAAGTGTGAGAATTGAGAGTCTACAGAAACACCAATGATGTTCACGCCTCTTTCTCTAAATTCTTTTGCTCTGTGTGAGAATGCAATGATCTCAGATGGACATACGAATGTGAAATCCAGTGGGTAAAAGAACAATACTGCACCTTTTTCACCCAGGTTTTCCATGAGGTTGAAGTCTTCTACAATTTGACCATCGGCAAGTACAGCTGCTGCTGTGAAATCTGGAGCTTTTTTTGTTACTAACATATTTAAATCCTTAAAGAATAATTTTTATTACTTGAGAATTTTAGCGAGATTTCTTTAATGAATAATTAATAAATGGGGAAATAGGATAAGAATAGTCTTATTTTTATCCCATTTGAGATTTTTGGGGATTTGGTGTTTCCACTCATTTAAATTGTGGCGTTGTTTCTCTCTTCATTTTTTTAGAAAAAACGAAGCAAAAAATCGTCTCTCTTCTCGAATCACTTAGTTTATAAGGTCGTTCAGAGAGACAGGCACACTTCGTGTGATTGATGTCTAATTGCTTTCGCGTAGGGTGCGTAAACACGCACCTTTAAATTATGTAAACGGCAACAACCCAAACTCTTTAATAAACTTTTCATCAATATCGATCAAACCTTTTTTCTGCAGATCATCCAATACTGATTTCGTACAGAATGTATCCCCCGGCCATTCACGTTCAAAACCGTCTACTTCACCCTTGTTGGTGGCATCAACAGCAATGAACGGCTCCAAAACAACATCACGACTGGCATCAATATTATTAACCACACGCCAAACCAGCATGTAGAGATCTTCAATGTCGTTATTGGCTTTGTCTACAATAATGAGCACTTTGATGTGTTCCTTTAAAACCTTGAGCTTTTTGATCATCTTGAGTTGAGATTTCTTTTTATTGACGCTAATGACACAGACAGGGTTTTTTGTTTCGGTAAAGTACTGTTTTAACTCTAGGACATTAGCATTGATCTCCTGTATCTTTTCGAGCAGTTCACTGTCTGTCAGCAGTGTCTCTACCCCCTCTTCTACTTCTTCACCTGTGGCATCAACACCCAGCTTTCCTCCCACAAACTGCTTAGCAGAGGAGTGGTCGAGATGGTCGACGATACCTTTGGTGATGAAGACATTTTCAGGACTCAGTCTGTTGAGTATATGTTTAGTAAGTGCTTCGCTCTCTTCCAGATCAGGTGCATCTTCACCCACGAAAAGTGCATGCTTCACAAATGACATCTGCCCCACACCCCAGAATGCATGCATGAACTGCATTGCATGGCCTTCATAAAGTGTTTTCATCTTTGCCATAATGAGGTTATGGAAGACACCGTTCTCCGGCATATTGTAGTCTATAAGGTCTGGAGCCATTGGCTTGAGCATTGGTAAAAAAACACGCTCTGTCGCCCAACCCATGTATTTATCTTCCAAAGGCGGTTTTCCTACCACAGTGGCTGCAAAAACCGGGTTCTTTTTCATGGTGATCGTCTCAACATCCATCACAGGGAAAGGCTCTTTAAGTGTATAGTAACCCGTGTGGTCACCAAAGGGACCTTCGATCTCTGTCAGTTCAGGGTCCACAAAACCTTCTATGACAATGTCTACATCACGTGGAATATGAATATCGTTAGTAATTGACTTAACCAACTGGGCATTTTTATTGCGTACAAAACCGTAGAGAAGCATTTCAAACATCCCGTGAGGCATGGGTGCCTGACCACACCAGATGTAAAGCGGGTCACCACCGATGGCGACTGTTACCGGCATCTTCTTTCCGGCTTTCTGATACTGGTCGAAAAAGTGAGAGGCATCTTTGTGTATCTGCCAGTGCATTCCCAGTCTGTTTTTGTCATATTGCTGTAAACGGTACATACCAAGATTCTGCATTTCACCATCAAGACTCTGGGTATAGACCTGTCCCATGGTAATGAACGGCCCTCCATCCTCTTCCCAGGTCTTTAAAATAGGCAGTTTGTCAAGATCAACTTCTTCTTTTGGGATGATGATTTCCTGACACTCTCCTCTAAACTTCAAACGCTTCGGGAAGACATTTTTTAAAGAGAAAAGTTTAGGGATCATCGCCAATTTGGCTTTAAATGTTTTAGGCGGTTTGAGCTTCAGCAGTTCTTCTATCCCCTCTGCCACAGCATCAGGGTGCTTTCCGAAGATCTTCTCTGTCAATGCTTTGTTTGCAAAGATATTCATAAGTACAGGCATATCATACTCAATGCCTTTAGCCTTGTTCACAGGGTTGGTAAAAAGAATAGGTCTGGAATCCTCTTTCTTTACTTCCACATACGCCACATGAGGGATTTCAAGCTCCACATCAAGTGCTTCATCTATGATTTTTAAATTCCCGTTATCTTTAAGCCACTGTACTACATCTTGCATACTAAACCTTTGCACATAAATTCATTGGATTATAGCAAAAAGTCCGTTTCTATCACGTTAATTAAGAGAGGGGAAAAGAAAGAAGAGCGGCTAAACAAGGAATCATATAAAAACAAGGAAGGGAAATATGAAAAAAAGCCGCTCTTTTAGTAGTTGATGCCAAGAGCAAACAAGGAAGTTTACAAATTTGGACAAGGAGTAAAACAAACTCTTAACATCTAGTGAAAGAGAAACTCTCTCTTTCTTAATTGAAGTATAACACTCTAAGATGTATACATGAAAAATGAATGGTTAACAGGTGGATAATATGGGAATATTCAGTACTTTTCATACCAAAATTTCGCTAAAATACTTTCAAAGGATACATATGAGTGACACACACAGCAACAATCCACTGCACGGGAAAACCCTCAAGATCATACTAAATGAACTGGTAGAACACTATGGCTGGGATACGCTGGCAGAATTTGTCAACATTAACTGTCTGAAGTTCGACCCGTCTATTAACTCATGTTTGAAATTTTTAAGAAAAACCCCTTGGGCAAGGGAGAAGGTGGAAAAAGTCTATTTGGCTATGATCGCAAAAGACTCATAGCTGCTAAGCTTACTCTTCCAAGACTGCAACTTCTTCAGTTTCAGCACTTTCCGTCACTTCTGCTTCTACAGGCTGCTTTTTAGCAAAAAGTGTTAAAAGGTCCGCTAAAGTCTGATGCATCTCACAACGATCGACGATCATATCGATCAGTCCGTGTTCAAGCAGGAATTCTGAACGCTGGAAGCCTTCCGGAAGGTCTACCCCAACCGTCTGCTTAATGACTCTTTGACCTGCAAAACCGATGAGTGCATCCGGTTCTGCCATGATAATGTCACCCAGCATCGCAAAAGAAGCTGAAACACCACCCATGGTAGGGTCAGTTAAAATGGAAATGAACGGAAGCCCTTTATGGTGCAGTCTGTTCAATGCCGCTGACGTTTTAGACATTTGCAGTAAGGCATAGGTACTCTCCTGCATTCTTGCCCCACCTGAAGCAGAAACAATGATGACACCACAGTGATTGGCAATGGCTCTGTCAACGGCACGCACGATCTTTTCACCCTCAACGGACCCTAATGAACCACCCATAAATGAGAAGTCAAATACCACTAACTCTACAGGGTTGGAGCCGATGGTACAGGAACCGCTCATGACTGAAGAGGTTTTACCTGTTTTGGCTTTTGCCTCTTCCAAACGTTTCTTGTATGATTTTTTATCTGAAAATTTAAGAGGATCTACCGGTGCCAATGTAGTATCGAACTCTACAAATGAACCTTCATCTGCAATGGAAGCAATACGTTTTGCAGCAGAGATACGGAAGTGATGGTTACATTTTGGACAGACATTCTGTTTTGATTCTACCTCTTTGTAGAACATCAGAGATGTACACTTCGGACACTTTATCCATTGATTTGGGTTCTCTTCTTTTGTCTCTTTTTTAATATTGTTAAAAAGGCTGCCGAACATATTTTCTCCTATAACTGATGAATTAGTTTTTCAATTTTTTCTGCGATTGCTTTATCTTTCGATACTATAACATAATCCGCCTCAACAATCACTTCAAGGCCTTCACAAAGTGCCAAACCTGCGGCAAAATCATAGATTCGGAACGCCCCTATAAAAAGGACATAATCCACCGTTCTTGCATACGATAATGAGAGGGCAACGGCTCCCGGTGCTCTAAACTTGAGTCCCTCCCGGTCCAGCAAAGCGACCAACTCCGGATGGGCATACGCCTTTTCAAAAAGACCGATCTCAGAATGGGGTGAGCTTAGGGGTGCATGGTAAGTGTCAGAGAAGAGTTTTCCCTGCAGCACTTCTGAATTTTCATCTTTGAGAAAGACATCTCCGTTGGCAAGGTTACAGACAATGGCCACATCCAAAAGACCGTTGGCATTGACTTTGGCAACGGAAGTACCGTAAAAAGGAAAAAGAGAGAGTGCATTGGAAGAGCCGTCTATAGGGTCGATGATGATCTTCACATCACCCTCACCTATGATGCCCGACTCTTCTGACTCAATGTGTCCAAAAGAGGAGAGGTGTTTTACAAAGACAGCTTCAGCAAAAAGGTCAAGTTTGGAAGAGACATCTCCTCCGGCACCCACTTCCGTTTTTTCAAACCAGGAAGCTTCGAAGCCCTCTTTCATTGCCAGAGAGATCTCTTCATTTGCTTTAATGCATGCTTGCGTAAAAGCTGTCATAGTCTTACTTACTCACCTTTTTTATCTGCGATGATCGTCGGTTTGATACCACGTGGTGCCACCATCCAGAATTTACGCATTTCTGTTCTAAAGTTTTCTAAAATGTATGCGGCACGTTTTGACCCTGTTTTTTCAAGGTAGTCTTTCAAGAGTGCTTTGAGTTCAAACATTTCAGAATCCCACTCATCGGTATCAATACGTAACGGTTCAACAAGTTCAGGGTTC
Organism: Sulfurovum sp.; assembly: GCA_027071315.1. Classification (GTDB taxonomy): domain Bacteria; phylum Campylobacterota; class Campylobacteria; order Campylobacterales; family Sulfurovaceae; genus Sulfurovum. The sequence continues at coordinate 20,504 of JALSUP010000193.1, read as the reverse complement.
ACTTTTTCATAAAGGTCCCCTACTTCATCATACACAAAGGCTTTACCGCCTGTCATACCTGCACCAAAGTTCACACCTGTTTTACCAAGAATGACAGCCACACCACCTGTCATGTATTCACAAGGGTGGTCTCCTGTACCTTCAACCACAGTTGTTGCACCCGAGTTACGCACAGCAAAACGCTCACCGACCTGACCATGTACATACAATGTACCGCCGGTCGCACCGTAAAGACAGGTATTTCCACCCAGTGCAAAGTCAGCACCGGCTTTTTCAGCGCTAATCACGATCTGACCACCATTCATACCTTTACCAATATAGTCGTTACCTGCACCATCAATGTTGATGTTGATTCCTTTTGACATAAAGGCACCGAGTGACTGACCGGCAGTTCCTTTCATGTTAAGGGTGATCGTCCCGTCCGGAAGTCCTGCATTACCGTGACGTGCTGCGATCTCACCGGAGATACGTGTGGCAAATGATCGGTTCAGGTTGGAGATCTCTTTGTTCAGAACGATCGGTGTAGACGGATCTTCAATGGTCGGCATAAGCTCTTTTACAAGTGCCTGCTCATACTCATTTTGATCATACGGTTCGTTGAATGGAACCTGACAAGTGTTCACACCGTCAAGTTTATAGAGCAGCTCTTCAAAGTTGAATTTTTTTGCAAATTCATCATCGATCACTTCAAAGAGTTCATTTTTACCGACGATCTCTTCAAGAGAGGTGTAACCGAGTTCTGCAAGAATTTCTCTTACCTCTTCAGCTATAAGCGTAAAGTAATTGACGACTTTCTCGACATTACCCGTAAAGCGTTCACGCAGATGCGGATCTTGTGTTGCAACCCCTACACCACAGGTATTGAGGTGACAGACACGAAGCATGATACAACCGACAAGTACCAAAGCACCGGTACCAAAGGCAAACTCTTCTGCCCCAAGAATGGCTGCTTTGACAACATCCAGTCCTGTTTTAAGGCCACCATCGGTTTCAAGCCTTACCTGTCCTCTGAGCTTGTTTGCTTTGAGTGCATTGTGTGCTTCTATGAGTCCAAGTTCCCAGGGGTTACCTGCAAATCGAATGGAACCGATAGGTGCCGCACCTGTACCACCGTCCGCTCCGGAAATAATAATTTTATCGGCATAGGCTTTTGCCACACCTGCGGCAATGGTTCCAACACCTGCTGTTGAGACAAGTTTAACTGCCACACGTGCATTCGGATTGATCTGCTTCATATCGAAGATCAGCTGTGCCAAGTCTTCAATAGAGTAAATATCGTGATGCGGTGGAGGTGAAATAAGTGTCACACCCGGCTTTGTAAAACGCAATGAAGCGATCAGGGGTGAAACTTTAGAACCCGGAAGCTGTCCACCCTCACCCGGTTTAGCACCCTGTGCCACTTTGATCTGTATCTCAGTCGCTGAACGCAGATACTCCGGTGTTACACCGAAACGTCCTGAAGCCACCTGCTTAATGCTTGAGTTCTTCTCTGTTCCGTAACGTGCAGGGTCTTCTCCACCCTCACCTGAGTTTGACTTCGCACCAATTTTGTTCATGGCAACCGCAAGCGTTTCATGTGCTTCCTGAGAAATGGACCCCATAGACATCGCCGCTGTTGAGAAACGTTTAAAGATCTCGGAAAGAGGTTCTACCTCATTAACGCTAATAGCTTTTCTGTCACTCTTGAGTTCATAGAAGTCACGGATGAATTTCTTGTCTCTTTTGTTGACAAGTCTTTTCACCTCTTCATAATCTTCTTTGCTTCCTGTGAGTGCAGATTTCTGAATAGCAGAAATGGTCGGACGAGAGAAGTCATGGAACTCTTCTCCTCTTTTATACTTATAGAACCCACCTTTGTAAAGGGCATTCTTTTTCCCTTCAAATGCTGTGGTGTACGCACGCTGATGGTTCGTGTTCAAACGGGCATCGATATCTTCATAGCCAAGACCCGGAAGAAGTCCTTCTGTTCCGGCGAAACACTCAGAGACGATCTCTCTGTCCAGTCCAATGACATCAAAGAGACGTGAGTTACGGTAAGAAGAGAGTGTTGAAATACCCATTTTGGACATGATCTTCAAAAGACCGGCACCCATGGCACGTCTGAAACGCTTCAATACCATCTTCATATCGGCAGGGTCTACTTCTGTCACCTGTTCTACTGTATAGTAAAGCAGGTACGGGTAGAGTGATGCTGCACCAAATGAGAGCATGGTCGCTGCCGAATGTGGGTCAAAAACTTCTCCCGTCACAGCCACAATACTGGTCAATTGACGCAATTCTGCATCAAGCAATGCTGAACTTAAACGTCCCACCACCATGAGCATAGGAATGACTTTGTTGTCAGCATTAAGTGAACGGTCATCTAAAATAATGGTTCTTACGCCATTGTCACGGACATCAGCGATGACCATTTCGATCAAGGTATCAAGACTGCCTTTAAGATCATTGGTATACGCTGTTGAATACTCACCTGTTTTATACGCAGGATCGAACTTCTCATCTTTTTCATTTCCGAACTCTTTTAAAAGTGCAAATTTCTCTGCTGACATCACAGGAAGTACAGTTTTAAGTCTTTTTGCATGCTCAGGATCATCTGCCAATATGTTTTGAACTGGTCCAAAACCTGTGTTCAGACTTGTAACAGTCTTTTCACGAATAGGGTCTATCGGCGGGTTGGTGACCTGTGCGAACTTTTGTTTAAAGAAGTCTGTAAAGTTTCTCTGTTCATTTGAGAAAGCTGCAATAGGTGTATCGTCACCCATAGCACCTGTGGTCTCTTTACCTTCAGCGATCATAGGTCTAATGACTTCTCTCATGACTTCTAAGGTGTAGTTAAAGTAACGCTGCTTGGAGACCATATCTTTAGGGTCTTGCACACACTCTTCCGCATGGGCTTGAGGAACATGCTCCTGGAGGTAAGACATGTTTTTACCTAACCACTTGTTATAAGGATTCGTCACTTTCAGGTAGTTGTCAATCTCATTTGACTTCAGTAATTTTCCATATTTCAGGTCGATCCCCATCATTTCACCAGACTGCAGTCTTCCTCTTTCAACGATCTCATCTTCAGGCACTTCAAGTACACCATACTCAGAAGAGATAAGCAGTCTGTTATCTGTGGTTCTAATGTATTTTGCAGGTCTGAGTCCATTTCTGTCAAGCACACAGCCAATAAAACGGCCATCCGTCATAGAAACAGCCGCTGGGCCATCCCATGGTTCAAAACAGGTTGATGCATACTCATAGAATGCTCTGACATCAGAGTCCATATGTGGGGCATTGTGCCATGGTGCCGGTACAAGTGAACGGGCCGCCTTAAAGAAGTCCATACCGTTGACACGCAAGAACTCCATAAAGTTGTCCAGAGAAGCAGAGTCAGACATACCATTTTGAATGACATCTTTCAATCTTGTCATCTCTTCATCGGTAAAGACTTCAGATTTCACTGTTGCCATTTTGGCTGCCACATTAAAACGGTTGGCTGTCACAGAGTTGATCTCACCATTATGGGCAATCATTCTAAACGGTTGTGCCAATTTCCATTGTGGTAGCGTGTTGGTAGAAAAACGCTGGTGAAAAAGACAGAATGAAATTTTAAAATCAGGCTCTGCCAAGTCTTTATAGAACTCTTTGATGTGCGTAGGCATCACAAGCCCCTTGTACGAGATCACCGAGGTAGAGAAAGAAGGGATGTAGAATGTTTCATCCTCTTTTAGTTCTGCTTCAATCTCTTTACGTGAAAGGTAGATCATGGCTTCAAATCGGTTGACTGCCACTGCTGAACTTGGGACAACAAAGACTTGTTTCATGGTTGGAAGTGATGCAAGTGCCTGCTCTCCGAGTGCATTGGTGTCGACAGGTACAGTACGTGTGTAGATGACTCTCAGGTCATTGTTCTGACACACTCTTGTAATGACATCAAAATCGCTCTCTTTGTTTGAAAAGACCATGGCCACAGCATAGATCTCAGGAAGGAAAACACCTTCGTCTGCCGCTTTTTTCTCAAAAAATGATTTTGGTAAAGAGAGAAGAAGTCCTGAACCGTCACCGGTCTTACCATCTGCACCAATGGCACCTCTGTGCATCATACGAGAGAGTGAGGTAATAGCGTCTTCTAAGTTTTTATGTGAAGGCTTGTTGTCTATAGAGGCTAAAAGCCCAAAACCACAATTGTCCTTAAATGAAGTAAATAAATCTTGCATATTCCAACCTTAAAAATAATATAAATGACAGCTAAGGGCACCTCTAATAATAGGCAACACCCTTAATATAAACTGTCCAAATGGAGAGGATTATACCTAAGAATATGTTAAGAATTGTTTAAGCCCCGCAGGCTACGTGTGCATGGTGGCTGACTCTTTAATACTCTTTTGACTATAATCTGTAAAAACAAAAGGAGTTTGTATCAAAGGGTTTATACTGTCTGTCAAAAAAGCAAAAAACGAAGACTCCATTGCCACCGTTTTAACTGCAACAGAAGTAAAAACCTATTACCGTTTTTTTGGTGCAAGACACTCCATTTTACAATTGGGAAACCTTGTCGATTTTGAAGTAGAAGGAGAAGATGGTCGTTTTATGCCACGGCTTCGTTCTCTCTCTCACATGGGTTTCCCCTGGCTCTTTGACAGAAACAAACTGCTCATTTGGCACAACTTCATCCAAAAGTTCGAACCCCATCTTAGAGATGCGGAAGAGTTGGAGCCTTTTTACTATGACCTTTTGCTGTCAGCAGCCAGAAAATGGGACAAACAGAACCCCAAACGCATTGTCTGTGAAGCCTACATCAGCCTACTCGACTATGAAGGCAGACTCTACCCGGAAGAGAAGTGCTACATTTGTGAACAGCGTATAGAAGAAGATATTTCTCTGATGCAGGCGTTTAAACCTGCCCACCCCTCCTGTATCTACGCAGCGGCACTACCGACAAAAAAAATACTGGATTTTTTTAAAACTAAGAAAACAGTCTTTCTGGAAGACCATGAGGTAGATCATATTTTTGAAATTGTCATGAAGGGATTATAATCTTTCTGTATAATAACTTTTAACAGGTACATTTGAACAAGGACCCATTATGCAAAAAATCACCTTAGCATTTCTCTCTCTATTGTTGACTTCTCTACTCATCGCGGAAGATAACAATAGCACCATAGATATTACTCAAAGCATCAAGGAGGGGCATTACAAAATAGTCCCTCTCATTTCCAGTAATCCGACCAGCGGTACAGGTCTGGGCGGGGCTGTCACCTACCTTTACAATCTTGACCCAGACTCTTCTCCTTCCCAGCTTCTGAGTGGTGCACAGTACACCAACACCAAAAGCTGGTCTGCCTTTGCCAAGAATGATGCCTATCTCTACGGTGATAAGTTACGTTCGATTACAGTCCTTTCAGTCGTGCACAACAAGTCTCAGTTTGACATTCCAAGCAATGGGGATTTTGGGTTTGAATCATCAGACACACTTCCGGAATCGGGTGATGGGGTACAGTACAATATTGACATTCTTTTTGTGGCACAGATGCTCAGCTATGAAGTCAAAGAACATCTCTTCGCAGGTGGACATATCTTTTATGTGTCACAAACATTTTCAGATGCCAATGAACGGGGAAAGATATTTCTCGAAGACAACGGTGCTTCTGATGCCAAAAGAGCCACAGTAGGACTGGACCTCTCTTATGATACCCGCAATAAAAAAGAGAAATATTTTCCACGTAATGCCGAGTGGATCCTTCTACAGGCAAACTACTCACCAACCTTCCTTGGTGCAAAGCAAAGTTTCAGCTCCATAGCCCTCAATGCAAGAATTTACAGACCCGGATTCAATAAAGAGGATGTCTGGGCCAATCAGTTTTATGGATTTTACAGCTCAGAAAGCACTCCTGACGGTGCTTTGGCCGCATTGGGAAGCAGAAAAATACTCAGAGGCTTCCCCATAGGAAAATACAAAGCGCGTTATCTTACCGCTGCCCAGACTGAGTACCGCTACCAGATACCCGACACCAAATACCGTGCGGTTGTCTTCGCCGGAGGTGCACAGCTTGCAGGCGGTTCTGTCGGTGATGGTGAAGGTAACAACAGAGATGAAAACAACGGTTTTTACTACAGCGGCGGTGTGGGACTGCGCTATGCCATTCAGCAGAAGGCCGGAGTAGACCTGCACCTTGACCTGGCAACCAGTAACGACGGAGAATTCTCCGTCTATGTCGGTGTCAATCAGGCATTTTAAAAGGAAAAACAGTGTTCAGACTATTACTTATATTAACCATGACATTCACAATACATGCTGGAGAGAACATGAAACATTTTTATGATTTTACAGCGAAAGATATTAGAGGAAAAGAGATTTCCATGTCTATTTATAAAGACAAAGTGCTGCTTGTGGTCAATGTCGCGAGCAAGTGTGGCTACACCCCACAGTATGAAGGCCTGGAAAAGATCTACAAGAAATATCATGCCCAGGGCTTTGAAATTTTAGGCTTTCCCTGTAACCAGTTTAAAGGGCAGGAACCGGGAACAGAAAAAGAGATACACAATTTTTGCAAAGTCAATTATGGAGTCACCTTTCCACTTTTTTCCAAAATAGATGTCAACGGTGATCATACCCATCCCCTATATACTTATCTTAAGAAGGAGGCTCCCGGATTTCTTGGTACGCAAAGCATCAAATGGAACTTTACAAAATTTCTCATAGATAGAAACGGCAAGGTCATCAAACGTTATGGTTCCTCTACCAAACCTGCTGAACTTTCAGATGATATTGAGGCATTATTGAAATAATGAAAAAAAATCTGCTCTTTTTCACAGTGCCGCTCTCCCTGCTGCTCTTCTCTCTCACCGGCTGTGTGAAACTCAATTGTCCTTTACCCGAAGATCTGAACAGAACAGTCAAAAAAGAGACTCTGAGTTCCTCTTCTGCCTCTGCAGACATTAAACGCAACAACTGGCGTATGGATGACCTTTGTGCCAACAGGATCTCTTTTGTCGACAATGGTAAAAAGTGGAACCTCATACTCGTACGCAATACCAAACAGCCAAACGGCCCTTTCTGGTTCCTGCCGCATGACAATGAAAATGCAGCCCTTGATGCAGCAGTCTATGCAAGCAAAAAGTATGGCGGTGGTTTTCTGGCCGTTGAAGCCAACGGAAACAGATATGCCGGAGGAAAAGACCCGAACAGAAACTTCAAAGCCGGCTCACACTACAGCCAAACCATTTTCAAGATCATCGATACCTTTAAACCTAAACAAATGCCCTACCTCACTCTGCATAACAATAAAAACGGTCATAGCAAATTTGGAGGAGAAGGCACCGTTTCTATGAGAGTCACATCAAACAAAACAAAGTCTTACCCTGCGGGGAAAATTGCAATAGGAAGCAAAAAAGGGTTGCATGATGAAGATTCGCTTGTCTACCTTGCCGGAAAAAATACCAATCAAAAGAAGATCAATGCTTTGAACAGTCAGGGTCTCAATGTCAAGTACGAACGTGTCAGCAGAGGCAGCAACGACAACTCCATGTCCAACTATATTGCCCTGTACAAAAGTAGGCACGGCTATGTCAACATTGAGGTAGAAAGCGGTGACAGCAGCACGCAAAAAAAGATGATAGACAAGGTGATGAAGCTTATCTATCGGGGTGAATTATAAATTTTGTAGCTCTTCAGGCATACGTCCGTAAAAGCTGCCGTTCAACTGAGTATTTTGAATAAGGAACTGTTTGTATTTCTGGTAAAGCTCCGCATTCGGTACCTCATGTTCATACCAGAACCGATCCAGTGCTTTGCCTCTGTTCGTTAAGCCTTCTATGTCGTAAATAGCATCTCCCAAAGTAATCGTAGGGATGCCGTAAGCAATAGAAGTCAATCCTACAGTACTGTTGATGGTCACCGTTGCTTTGGCATGCCGCAGAATATCAGGCAGAAAGACATCATGCAGTACCAGAACACGTGTTTTAATATTCAGTATTTTCGCCTGCTCCAAAATAAAAGAGCTGTAATTCTTCCGTCCCCGATCTACAGGGTGGTGTTTAAAGACCAGATAACTCTCTTTTGGCACCGACCGTGCAAAAGACTCCAGTACTTCAATAATGAATTTCTCAATGGACTGATAGTCTGAATGCTGTAAAATTTGAAAATCGTTATGCGTCTGAAGTGGGACAAAATAGTATTTTTTGGAAAGTGAACTGGTCAGTAAATTTCGGCACTTTCTCTCAGTGAAAAGATAAAGAAGCTTTCGAAAGGCACCCCTGATCCCAAAGAAAGCCTCTTTGCTTGCAGAAAAATCACGATGATGTACATAATATGGGTATCTATATCCAAAAAGATTCGAAAGCGCATAATAGATCGTCGAAGAAATGATCATTCTTGTCTTACTATTGTGTGTATGTTCCGGTTCATATACAATTTCAACAGGCAATGACAGATAGAAACTTGGATCTTTACTTAACTGGCTGAAAGCATTGACCCCCTCTTTTTCCATAGTAATATAATGTGGACGAAGATAGCCCTCTTCAAAAACATAGGTAACAATATTATTTTTTTTTGCAACTTCTGTTGCAATACTCTGATAATAGCGACAATCGCCAAATAAAAAGAGTATATCGATCTCTTTTTCGTTTAAAAAAGATTCAATAAATTTTGGCCAATTCTCAGGTTTCTCTCTAAATGCAGTATAGTTATCTTTACAGGAATAGAACTGATCTCCCATATTAAAACCGATACGATAAGTAATAGCGCCACGTTTACGAAAATTATGATCCATTCGTTTAAAAAAGGAACCCATAGGTCCTTGTAAAAAAAGTATTTTTTTGTCTTTTACAGACCTGAGATTATTCACTTTTCAATACCTTTATCCATCGTTGCAGTGTTCGGGATGCAGCATTCCGACCATCCCTGTATGCTTTATAAAAGCTGTTCTTATTATAACGTTTTATCTCTTTATCCAGTACTTCAAGAAGCACTTCCACTTCACAGGGTTTGTCATCTAACGGATTGATATAGCGCGGGTAGCAAATGAGCGCGGCTGCGACCAGTTCATCAAGACTGCGTTGGCGTCTGCGTCTCGAGAGTGTTCTTTTATCTGTTGTCAAGCCCCAGCCTGCATAAAAAGGCAGACCGTAGGTCGTCACCTCTTTCCCCCGTATCAGTGCTTCAAAACCCAGCAGTGATGTCATGGTATGGACTTCATCGACAAGATCAAAAAGAGAGTCCGGCGTGACATTCTCTATGCAGACATTGCAGTACTTTTCCGCTTCAGTGACTGTAACAGCCCCTTTACGGTTTCCGGCCTGCACATCAGGGTGTGGCTTGAAAATGATATAGGCATCTCTTTCGGCTGCTGCAACTCTTTTCAACAATTCCAGATTGCTCATACCGTCAGCACCGTATCGGATGGAAGCATCATCTTCCACCTGACCTGGTACCAGGATCACACGCTGCCCCACTTTCAAATTTGGCAATACGATCTGCCCTTCCCTGTCTGCATTGTATTTTGAAATTCTTTTGTCACTCAGGTACGCTTGCAGTTTTTGGGAACGTGCTATCAACACAGCATCAAAATATCTTTCATTCAGCATCACTTCAAGGTCACTCTCGGTATGAGGATCGAAATAGATCCCTCTGCTGTCCACTACCAGGGAGTAGGCTTTGGTCAGGTCTGAACCCAGAGAGACAGAGCGGATGAACCCGTCTTCCACACGATAAAGAGGAGAGCGGTTCTCTTTTATGTAAGCCTCCACTTCAACAAATGGTTTTTTTCCCCATATATAGACAGGAGAGTCAGTTTTCATTCCCTTTGCGTGTGCTTCATCCAGTGTCTGACAAAAAACGATCTCTCCCTCAGTAACAAAAAATGCTTTGATGAAGTGCCGTTTCCAGTGAGAGAAACCAAAAAAGTATAACTTCCCTTGCTTCTCTTTAAAACAGAGGTAATTAAGAGAAAATGCAAGTCGGTATGCAAAGTCACGCTTCAGTAGATCGTATTTCCACAAAATACGTAGCAATGCCAAAGAGCCTTTTTTTCCTTTTAAATACACTAAAAAGTGGGTTAAAAGTACCTCGTCATCTTTCTCTAAGACATACCTCGTTAAGACTTCTTCCACCATACATGCACGTGCAGAATTCAAATAGGGAGGTGTTAACTCCCTTCTCAAAAAAGAGGAAAGAACATTTATCTTATCTACACCCACCTTCTCTTCAGAATTACTCTGATTATCCTGATGTATTCGGTAACGTACCAACGGCATATCCAGCGTAACACGGATACCAGACACTTCATTGACCAGCGCGATCCACTGGTCATGAAAGGCAAGACATTCAGGAAAAGGCAATATCTTCTCTTTCAGTGCCCGGTTGAACAGTATGGTATTGCCCATCACCCCCGAGGGTCCGGTAATGTGTCCCAGGTCTTTACTCTTTTTCAGTCTGTACCGTTTCAGCCTGAAGTACGAGGCATGCTTTACCTTCTCCTCTGCATCGATCACAGAGAGGTCTGAGTGGATCATCACGGGTCTGTCCGGCTCTCTCTTCTCTGCTGCCAGCATTGCCTGCATCTGTCTCCTTATCTTGTCATTTTCCCAAATATCGTCCTGATCACTCAAAGCGACATAGTCACTTTTCGCCAGTCCGATCCCTTTTTCAAAATTACTGACAAATCCCAGCTGTTCACTGTTTTTATACAGAGAGATCTGTGGATACCTTTGCATATAGGCTTCCACAATGCGGACCGTTTCATCTGTAGAAGCATCGTCACAGACGATCATTTCGAATGCACTGTAGTTTTGGGAGAGTATAGAATCGATCTGCGCGGCAATATACTTTTCGCCATTGTAAGAGGCCAATACCACAGAGACCAGAGGATCATGCTGCATGGTATCTCCCGTATCTCTTATGCCTGTAATCGTCATACCCCTGTTTCAACATGTGAATATTTTGTATTCTCTCTTGGCCAAAGAGAAGCTGTTTCATAAAAAATTTTATCAGATAAGCCCCTCTTGTTTTAAAAAAGTCCGGAAACACTTCTGCATACTGCGCTCTGAGGTAGAGATAGTTACGCAGCATATAGTAGAGGCGTTCAGGGGCATAAAGCTTGATATTCCCTACCGTACCGAATGCTGTGCCAAGACGGTGGTTCAGGTACACGGTCCGGTCGACATAGACGGCATAGCCTTTCTGCTGCAGGGCAAAACAGAAAGCATGGTCCACTTCATCGATGAAGAGCCTCTCATCATAGCCGGCAACCTCCAATGCTGCCTGCACAGAGACCAAATTCCCAGATGTGAGAACTGCCTCCTGTTTCATACATGGCGTGTGAAGAGAAGTATTTACAAATTTTGGGTTATGGAGTGGGGAAAGAAGTCCAATATCAGAAAGAACCAAACACGTTTTAAAATGAGACAGGTATGCCGACCACTCCGTCTCAGAAAAAGAGGAGTCCTGATCCATAGTCAAGAGCCACTTACAGCCCTCCTTCTCTGCATGATATAGTGCCATGTTCAGGGCTTTTGCGATACCGATATTCTCATGTTGGTGAATAAGCCTGACATTGGGGAGAGCCAGTATACGCTCCCGTAAAGAGCGAGAGATCATTTTATCTTCCGTATTGTCAACCACATAAAGCGTCTCTACCTCTTTACGGTAACTTTCAATATTGGCATATACCTCTTCAGAGGGATTAAAAAGAAGTACCACTGCTGCAATTTTTGGCATGGAACTCCCTTTTAAATTGAATGTATAATGTTACTGAACCTGATACTTTTCCAAATACCAGTCAATGGTTTTAACGATCCCCGTATCGAAGTTCTCATCCGCTTTCCAGCCAAGTTCATTTTCCAGCTTTGTTGCATCGATAGCATAACGTCTGTCATGCCCTGCTCTGTCTTCCACAAAAGTGATCAACGCTTTGTAACTCTTTTGGGCAGGTACTTTTTCATCCAGTATACTGCAGATGGCATCCACGATCTGAAGGTTCGTACGCTCGTTACGCCCGCCGATATTATAGACATTGGCCTCTTTTCCTGTGTGGTAGACCAGGTCTATCCCTTTACAGTGGTCAAGCACATAGAGCCAGTCACGGATATTTTTACCGTCGCCGTAAATAGGAATGGACTCACCGGCCAATGCCTTTCTGATGATCGTAGGAATGAGTTTCTCATCATGCTGTTTCGGTCCGTAATTGTTTGAACAGTTTGTAATGACCGTATTGAGTCCATAGGTCTCCTGGTATGATCTGACGATCATATCACTCGATGCTTTGGAGGCGGAGTACGGTGAGTTTGGCGCATACGGTGTCTCTTCGGTAAAAAGATCCGTTTCATTCAGCGTACCATACACTTCATCGGTAGAGATATGGTGAAACCTGCACCCCTCATAAGCACTCTTGTACGTAAATGGCTTCTCCATCCAGTACTTCTGTGCCACATCCAGCAGTGTAAATGTCCCGTTCACATTGGTCTCAATGAACACACCCGGGTTTTTAATGGAGTTGTCCACATGGGATTCCGCCGCAAAGTGGATCACACCCTGAATGTCATACTCGGAAAAAATGAATTCCACCAGTTCACGGTTGCAGATGTCACCCTTGATGAACTTGTACCGCGGGTTCCCCTCACACTCTTTCAGGTTTTCCAGATCACCGGCATAGGTCAGAAGATCGAGGTTGATCAAATGATACTCCGGATACTTTTCCAAAAAATACGGTGCGAAATTCGAACCGATAAAACCCGCTGTTCCTGTTAACAATATACTTTTCATTTTCTCTCTCCCATTTTTCTTAAACAATCATCCAAACCGTCTTTCCAGTAAGGTATCTCCAAATTAAAATCCGCTTTGATCTTCCCTTTGTTCAACAAAGAGTAGTGCGGCCGCTTCGCCGGTGTCGGGTAGGCTTTGGTCTCTATCGGGTTAATCTGACAGCTGATCTTTGCCATTTTCATGATCTCTTTGGCAAAATCGTACCAGCTTAGTACCCCCTCGTTCGAGTAGTGGTAAGTCTGTACATCTTCATTCTGCAATTGTGGCACAATATGCAAAACAGCCGCTGCCAGATCACGCGCATAGGTAGGTGTACCCACCTGATCAAAGATCACGCCCAGTGACTCCCTCTCTTTACCCAGACGCAACATGGTCTTGACAAAGTTGGCACCAAAAGAACTATAGACCCATGAAGTCCTGATAATGATCGTATGATCCGGATTGATCTTTTTAATCGCCTCTTCACCTGCGAGTTTCGTACTGCCGTATACACCGCTGGGACCCGTCGGATCACTCTCGACATAGGGTCTGTAATTCATCCCGTCAAAGACATAGTCCGTGGAGATATGGACAAGCTTTATCTTCTTCTCTTTGGCGATCTCAGCCAGATATTTCACAGCAAGATGGTTGATCCTGTCTGCATTTTCCAGATCCTCTTCTGCCTTATCCACAGCCGTATAGGCGGCACAGTTGATGATGGTGTCGATCCCGTTTTCATCACAGAAACGTGCTACGGCATCTTTGTCTGCAATGTCAAGCGTGTCACGGTCAGTAAAGAAATATCCCTCATCGGAAACCAGTTCTCCAAGTTCGGAACCCAGCTGTCCCCTGCTTCCTGTCACCAAAACTTTAGGCATAGTAGTTCACACCGTATTCAAAAATGTCATCTGTCTCATGAAGCTTCGGCTGTTTGGTGTCTTTCTGGGAGAGCTTCAATGCTTCCAATGGCAGAGACCAGTCAATACCAATGTTCTCATCGGCATAAGAGATACCCCTGTCGCATTCAGGAGAGTAGTAGTTGTCTACTTTATAGGCGAAGATCGTATCATCTTCAAGCACCACAAAAGCATGGGCGAAACCGCGCGGTATCAGCAGCTGCCTTTTGTTCTCCGCACTCAGCTCGACCGCCACATGTTTTCCGAATGTCGGACTGCCTTTGCGTATGTCCACAGCCACATCAAGGACAGATCCATGAATGACACGTACCAGTTTTGTCTGTGCAAAAGGTGCTAACTGATAATGCAGACCACGCAGTACACCTCGTGAACTTTTCGACTCGTTATCCTGACAAAAGTCTATTTTATAACCGAGAAAAGCTTCGAGCTTGTCCGCCCGGAATGTCTCAACAAAATAGCCTCTCTCATCACCGTGTACCGTCGGTTCACAAATGACCACATCTTCTATTGCTGTTCTTATGAAATTCATCTTTGCAGGATTCCCTCTTTAACGCGACGCAGAAGGTACTGTCCATACTGGTTCTTTTTCAAAGGCTGTGCCAGTTTTTCAAGTTCATCAGCAGTGATGTACCCCATCTCATAAGCGATCTCTTCAATACAGGCCACTTTCAGCCCCTGACGGTTCTCAATGGTCTGAATGAAGTTCGATGCTTCAAGCAGAGACTCGTGTGTCCCTGTATCGAGCCATGCAAAGCCTCTTCCCATCAGCTTCACTCTCAGTCTGCTGTCTGCAAGGTAATCCTGATTCAAAGTGGTGATCTCAAGTTCTCCTCTGTCCGAAGGCTTGACATTTTTCGCTTTTTTAACCACATCATTCGGGTAGAAATAGATACCCACGACCGCATAGTTACTCTTAGGTTCAGAAGGCTTCTCTTCTATCGAGACCACATTGGATTCAGCATCAAATTCAGCCACACCGTAACGTTCAGGGTCTTTCACATAGTAACCGAATACCGTCGCTTTGTCATGCTCTTTGGCATTACATACCGATTTATTGAGCAGATCTATCAGCCCCTGTCCGTAAAAGATATTGTCTCCGAGTATCAGACAGACATCATCATCACCAATGAACTCTTCTCCCAAAATGAATGCCTGTGCCAAACCGTCCGGAGAGGGCTGTTCCACATAAGAGAACTTCATACCGATAGCGCTGCCGTCTCCCAGAAGATCTTCAAATCTCGGAAGATCATGGGGTGTGGAGATGATCAGCACCTCTTTGATCCCTGCCAGCATCAGTACAGAGAGCGGATAGTAGATCATCGGTTTATCATAGATCGGTACCAGCTGCTTGCTGACACCCTTGGTGATCGGGTAGAGTCTCGTACCCGATCCTCCTGCTAAAATTATACCTTTCATCTTATCCCCTTTATTTTTTATTTAACAACGAACCACGGATTCAAAAGATCCGTTTTGTTATAGACCACCGGCTCATCATTTTCAAACTGATAAGTCATCTTGCCACTCTCTCTGACCACGGCATCTGCTGCAGCGGTATCCCACTCCATCGTCGGTGCCAGTCTCGGGTAAATGTCTGCTTCACCTTCGGCGACCATACAGAGTTTCAGTGAACTTCCCTTGGAGACCTGCTCAATATTTTTGGTATCAAGCGCATCAATGAAAGCCTGTGTCTCTTCAGAAAGATGTGACTTTGAAGCCACGACAGACATTTTCTCTTTCATGTCAGGATTACTCTGCAGAGGAAGCTTTTCACCGTTCTTAAAGGCACCGCTTCCTTTTTTTGCTGCATACATATCATCCAGTGCCGGTGCATACACCACACCCAGGATCGGCGCATCTTTGTGGATAAGAGCAATATTGACCGTGAATTCACCATTTTTCTTAATGAACTCTTTTGTCCCGTCGATCGGATCGATACACCAGTAATACTCCCAGTCTTTTCTTTCATCATAGGCAATGGTCTTACCCTCTTCGGACATAATAGGAATGCCATACTTTTCAAGTCCCTGCATGATCACATCATTGGAGGCAAGATCCGCTTCTGTCAAGGGAGATTTGTCATCTTTGTACTCTATGGAAAAATCTCTGTTGTAAATTTCCATAATGGTCTTCCCCGCATCAAGTGCGATCTTTTCTATATCATTTAAATCAATTTTATCTAACATTTATATAGCCTTTCTCTTTTAAATAGCTCACGATCTGTTCTGCACACGCTTCTATGTTCAATTCTGCTGTCTTTACATGAATTTCAGGGTTGACCGGTGCTTCATAAGGAGAAGAGATCCCTGTAAAATTCGGTATCTCCCCTTTACGTGCCTTTTCATACAAGCCTTTAGGGTCACGGGATTCACAGACTTCCAATGGGGTATCGATGAACACTTCTATGAATTCACCCTCTTCCACCAAAGCACGGACCACATCTCTCTCTTTTTGAAAAGGAGAGATGAATGCGGTCAATACAATGGTACCGGCATCCACAAAGAGCTTGGAGACTTCCCCGATACGTCTAATGTTTTCAATACGGTCTTCATCTGAAAAGGTCAAGCCTTTGTTGAGTCCCATTCTAATGTTATCACCGTCAAGCAGATAGGTATGCTTCTTCAGAGCCAGGAGTTGACTCTCTACCGCATTGGCAACTGTTGATTTCCCGGAGCCGCTTAAGCCCGTAAACCAGAGAATACAGGGTTTCTGATCTTTAAGTTTCGAACGTTCATTTTTAGAGACATGATGGTCATGCCATACAATATTTTTATTTGACATAATGCTTCTTTACATAATTTACAATGATCGCAGCTGCTTCATCGGCTGACAGTTTGTCTGTGTCGACAGTGACTTCAGCATACTGTGGCTCTTCATAGACATCATTCACCCCTGAAAAGTTTTGAAGTTCACCCTTCATCGCTTTTTCATACACCCCTTTGTAGTCACGTGCCTTACAGGTTTCAATATCTGCTTTCACATACACAACAATATTGTTCTGAACCATATCACGGATCGCTTTACGCGATTCTTTGTAGGGAGAAACAAAAGTGGCTACTGTGGAAATAGCATTTTTCTGCAATTTCTGTATCAAAAATCCGATACGGTGCATGTGTCTGTTTCTGTCTTCACGTGTAAAACCGATATTGGGAATAAGGTCACGGATATCTTTGGAATCCAGACGCTCTATGGGAATATGAAGTTTTTCAAGTTCCGTATAGACTTTGTCTGCAATGGTCGTTTTACCCGAAAGAGGAAGACCTGTGAACCAGAGGTTAAAAGGTTCGATCTTCTTTTTACCCCAGCGTATCTTGAACCAGGCACGTTCATGCGCCCAGTAGAGTCCGACTTTCAATACCGTCTCTATCATTCCCGCTGCGATCGCGAGATCCAGACGGTCAAAGAAAAAATAGACGATCAAAATGGTGGTGGTCGTTGCGACCACACGCCAGCTGATCCCTTTGACGATGGAGCGTTTATTGGTCTCTCTGTACATTAGACGACTTTACATTCCCATTCCGGGAAGTTCTCTCTAATATACTGATTAAGTGCTTTCTCTGCATCTGTATATGACTTTTCCGACAATTTCGCTGCATCCTGCTCACGTCTGCTGACGCCGACGATCATTCCTGCACCTACCGTGTTGTTCGTAATTCTGTCTACCACAATGAAGGAACCGGTCAGACGGTTTGTCTCATAGGCATCTGCCGCGATAGGCTGAGTAAGGACCATTTTACATGAAGCAATATCATTCAGTCCGAGTTTATGTACTGTCTGTCTCTCGTAGGTATTGACATCTACTTTATAGTTAATGTGCTCGAACGATCCGGAAACCACAGACGTGGCACGCTTGATGTCATACATTCTGTCAAGATCCATCGGCGTTTCATCCATCCAGACGAGCATCACTTTCAGTGAGTTTGAAACACGCGGGAGACTTTTTGTGTGTACCAGCATGTCACCACGGGAGATATCGACTTCATCTTCTGTCGTAATAGTAATGGCCATCGGTGCATAGGCACGTTCACAGGTCGCCGACCTGTCTGTTTCTGTAATGTCACCGGCATTGATGATGCTTTTGACTTTGGTCGTCTTTCCCGAAGGCAGTACGGTAATGTCATCACCCACAGCTACTTCACCCGCAGCAATGGTTCCGCAGAAACCTCTGAAGTCAAGGTTCGGACGGTTCACATACTGCACAGGGAATCTGAAATCTTCCGCTTTCTGCTCTTTGGAGATATCCATACTGTCAAGCAGACCAAGCAGCGGCAATCCTGTATACCATGGCGTATGCGCACTTCTGTCCACGACATTGTCACCGTCCAGTGCTGAGACCGGCATATAGTAAGTATTTTTAATACCCAACTCTTTTGCCAGTTCACCGTAAGCTTGAGAAATTTCATTGAAAACATCTTCAGAGAAGTCTACCAGATCCATTTTATTGATCGCAACGACAACATGTTCAATACCAAGCAGAGAGACAATAAAGCTGTGTCTTCTTGTCTGTGTCAGGATGCCTTTACGTGCATCGATCAGAATAATGGCAACATCTGCCGTAGAAGCACCGGTGACCATGTTTCTTGTGTACTGTTCGTGACCCGGAGTGTCTGCAATGATGAACTTTCTATTCTCAGTGGCAAAGAAACGGTAGGCAACGTCAATCGTAATACCCTGTTCTCTTTCACTTTGAAGACCGTCGACAAGCAATGCCATATCTATCTTCTCACCTGTGGTTCCGTACTTCTCACTCTCACCTTCTGCGGCTGCAAGCTGATCGTCAAAGATCATTTTGGAGTCATAAAGCATTCTGCCGATCAGTGTACTTTTACCGTCATCAACCGATCCGCAGGTTAAAAATCGCAGCATATCTTTGTTTTCATGTTCTTTGAGGTATCCCTCAATGTCCATAGCTATTTTATTGTTTTGTGTTGACATTCTAAAAGTACCCTTCCATTTTTTTCTTTTCCATAGCGCCTTCGCTATCTTTGTCTATCAGTCTGCCTTCTCTCTCACTTGAAGTGGAAAGAAGCATCTCTTTAATAATTTCCGGCAACGTTGCTGCGGTGGAGTTGATGGCACCGGTAAGCGGGTAGCAGCCCAGGGTTCTAAAGCGTACCATTTCCATTTTTGCTGTGTCTCTGAGTTCTTTTGGCATTCTCTCATCATCTACGAGTATCTTGGTACCTTCATATTCAACAACAGGACGCTCTTTGGCGAAGTAGAGTGAAGGAATAGGAATACCTTCGAGGTAAATATACTGCCATACATCAAGCTCTGTCCAGTTGGAAATAGGGAAGACACGTACAGACTCACCCTTCTGGATGGCTGTGTTAAAGACATTCCAGAGTTCAGGTCTCTGATTCTTCGGGTCCCATCTGTGCTGTTTGTCACGGAAAGAGAAAATACGCTCTTTGGCTCTGGACTTCTCTTCATCTCTACGGGCACCGCCGATGACGGCATCGTATCCACCCATATTGAGTGCCTGTTTGAGGGCTTCGGTTTTCATGACATCCGTATGTACTTTTGAACCATGTTCAAAAGGGGAGATATCCATCTCAATGCCTTCCGGGTTTGAATGGACGACCAGGTCAAATCCCAGTTCGGCAGCACGGTTGTCACGGAACTCTATCATTTCATGGAATTTCCAGAGTGTATCTACGTGAAGGAACTTGAAAGGCGGCTTTGCAGGTGCAAAAGCTTTCATCGCCAAATGCAGCATGACAGATGAGTCTTTACCTACTGAGTACATCATCACCGGGTTAGTGAATTCCGCGGCTACCTCCCGCAAGATGTGGATGGACTCGGCTTCAAGCTGTTTTAAGTGTGTTAATCGGTCTTTGGTTACCATAAGGTCTCCCCCTTTTTAATCTTAAACACTATTATATTGAAATAATCATATTATAATGCTTTGAATAACTTAACTATTAATTATATGAAAACATCATCACAGGGAGTCCCATTGCAACTTTCACATCTATATCTTGATATCAAACATGATGATCCAAAGTTAATTTTACTCTATCGTTTTCATGTTGTCCTCATTGTCATCAATCTCTTTGCCGTCATCATAGACACTTTTCTTCAGCGGTATACCTATATGTCTATTGAACTTGGAAGCATTATTTTATTATTTTTAAATCTCTATTATTTACGCCAAAGTGAAAATATAAAAAAGGCTGCCTATCTTTTTATGGTTATTGTTTCATCTGCTCTACTTTTAATCATCCATTTAAACCATTTTGCCAGTATGTCTCTTGTCTTCATCATGCTTTTGCCACTGACCACCCTGCTCTTTCTTGAACTCAAAGAGTCGCTCATCATGACTGCCCTGCTCTTTGCCTCTGTGGCACTGCTGCTTTACCTCGAACATCTCTACAACCCGACAAACCCCCTGACACAAAACCCGCAAGCCCTTTTCAACCTTCTCTATACTGCGGTGATCATTTACATTTTCGGACTGCTTTACCACTTCTCCATTTTAAAAACATTCAAAGAGCTCGATGATGCCAACCTGCAGAAAGCACTGCTGCTCAAAGAGGTGCATCACCGTGTCAAGAACAACCTCAATGTCATAGCTTCCATCATCGGCCTGCAGGAGAACAGACTGGAAGGCAAGGAGAAGGAGGAGCTCTTAAAGAGCAAGTCGCGCATTGAGTCCATCGCCCTCGTACATGAGATGCTCTACCGGCATGAAGATTTTGAAAACATCGACTTTGCAGCCTATATGCGAAAGCTTTCTGACCTTCTGCTGGCAATGTACGCCAATGACAAGGCCATCACGGTGGAGATCAGCAGTGATAC
The DNA here is from genome assembly GCA_027071315.1 of Sulfurovum sp. Classification (GTDB taxonomy): domain Bacteria; phylum Campylobacterota; class Campylobacteria; order Campylobacterales; family Sulfurovaceae; genus Sulfurovum. The sequence goes on along the minus strand of JALSUP010000193.1, from coordinate 65 downwards.
CCGCCATGTCTCTCTCAATGTCATGGTACAACTGGGTATCATGGTCAATGAACTGCTGACCAACA
>JALSUP010000192.1 GCA_027071315.1 Sulfurovum sp. | reverse complement strand
GATGTAACGGGATGTAAAATAAAGATACCCAAAGTGACAGAAGCTACAGCACTCGGAGCTGCTATGGCTGCTGGTGTGGGTGTGGGTGTGTATGATGATATGGTATCTGCTTCTGAAAGATTGGTATCGTGGGATAAAGAATATGTCTCAGATAGTGAAAATACTATGAAATACAATACAATAAAAGAACAATGGCAAGAAGTGTATGAAAATCAGTTACGCCTCGTAGATAGAGGATTGACACAGAGTATGTGGAAAGCCGCAGGAGTATAAATTTGAATTATAGAGCCTATATGTTCGTATTTTTTCTACCATTACTTCTGCAGGCAGAAAAACCAAATTTATTACTTTTGAAAGTCTATAAAGATCAAAATATCACAGGCTGGGTGATGAGTGAAAAGCTTGATGGTATTAGGGCGTACTGGGATGGTACATATCTTATAATCAGAGGTGGCAAAAAGATTTATGCTCCCCAATGGTTTACCAAAAATTACCCTCCTTTTGAGATAGACGGTGAGCTGTGGAGTAAAAGAGGAGACGTTGAAAATATCTCATCTATCGTGAGGGATAAAAATTTATCTGAACATGGGAGAGAGATAAAACACTATATCTTTGAAGTGCCAAATGCACAAGGTGGACTGATTAAGAGGCTTGAGAAGGTAAAGCCTTATGAGGGTAAAACGATTAAAATCACCAAGAAAATACCCATCAAAGATAAAATGCACCTCAAGCATTTCTTGGAAGAGATAGAAGCAAAAGGTAGAGAGGGTTCGGTAGCAAGAGACCCAAAATCACCCTACATCAATAAAAGAACTTCAAAAGCTTTAAAAGTAAGAACTTTTCTCTATGCAGAATGCAAGGTGTTAGGGTACACTAAAGGGAAAGGTAAGTACATAGATGTCACAAGAGCCATAAAGTGTCAGCTTGACAATGGAGCCCAGTTCAAGATAGGAACAGGCTTGAGTGACAAAGAAAAACATACTCCTCCTAAAGTAGGAGAGACAGTTACTTTTAGTTATCATACACTTACAAAATATGGAAAGCCTAGGTTTCCAGTTTTTTTAAGGGGTTAGAAATGATGACTAATAGTATGAATATTTTGATTGTTATCCCTGCAAGAGGAGGTTCAAAAGGAATTCCTCGAAAAAACCTTAGACTTTTAAATGGGAAACCTTTAATTTATTATGCTATAAAAACGGCCCTTGCCTTACAATATACTTTAGATGTTTATGTCTCTAGTGAAGATGAAGAGATATTAAATACTGCGGTACAGTTTGGGGCAAAAGTACATCAAAGAGATAGTAGTATCGCAGAGGATAAGACAACATTAGACCCTGTCATATATGCCTGTTATGAGCATGCGAGGAG
>JALSUP010000191.1 GCA_027071315.1 Sulfurovum sp. | reverse complement strand
AGATTTACAATGCCAGAGGTACTTATTCCTCCTAGGGGCATATTTTACAGTTAGAAGATGAAAAATTAGAAGAGGAAACGACTACTAAAAGAGTAAAAATTTGAATTTTGTTAACATTTTTTTCCTTGCTGTTTATTTTACATCACTTGTGATTTTATTACCATCGCAATCATAACCTTCCAAACTCGATAAATAATTAAACTTGTACATGCCAGCTAAAGCAATGAGTGTGATAATGACTAACAAGGTTATCACGATGTATTTGATAGTTTTCTTCATTTTATTATTGCACGATACTGTCTGAAACAGGAGCACCCACAACACTTTTATTAAAAATTGTTTTATAAAGGATCGCACCTTTAAATGTAGAATTTGTTACATTGTTTTTATCAAATATTGCCGATCCCAGTGCTGATTCATCAAAATTGCAATGGTCTATCTTTGCATTGGTAAAATCACCCTTCCAGATCTTGGCTTCATAAAAATTGACATTTTTTAAAGTTGCACCCACAAATGTAGCTCCTTTTAAATTTGATTTCACAAAGCGTGCATCACTCAGGTCTGCTTTGGTGAAATTTGCTTTATGTGCATGTACTCCCGTCAAATTGGCATGACTTAAATTTGCATCATTCAGATCTGACATACTGAGATCAATACCTCTCAGGTCTGCATAGCTCAAATCACACATAGGACAGTCTCCCTCTTCTTTGAGTTGTTTCAGGTCATCGGCATCAAAAGCCAGTAGCAGGGTTACACAGATCAAACTGGAGAATAGTATCTTTTGCATTAGAGTTCTTTCAGGTTTTTTAAAAATTTATCGGCCTTGTCGCCACCAACGATCCTGTTTTTCTCTGTTGCATTTTCATCAAGAAAGAAAAATGTAGGGATACCGATAAAGTCAAATCCGTCCGGCAGTTTGTCTTTTTGAATATCAAGGCTCAAAACAATAAAATGCTTTTGTATATAGCCAATAATATCTTTGTTTTTATTAAACCACTAATTAAACAGTCAAATATTATGCTAAGAAATGCTATAATAAGCGTATGGAAAAACGAGACGCAAGAAAACTAAAAATATCAGCACAACAAGAGCTAAGAGAACGTGGTGTAAAAATGCGAGAGCAAGGGATGGGCTATAAAGATATAGGTCAAATTTTAGATGTGCACCACACAACAGTATCAACATGGTATGCCAAATATAAAAGAGATGGAAAGGATGGCATAAAGATAAAAGCGAGAGGACGAAAAGAAGCCGTTTTATAAAAGATAACTGAAACGGCAGAAAAAAGTGAGATAAACATAGGAATTCCATTTCCTTTTTGAAGTACTCTGATTGAAGAGTACTTTGAAGATGAAATCATCATCTAAAAC